>JAJZRT010000449.1 GCA_021802595.1 Pseudomonadota bacterium | reverse complement strand
ATGCGCACAATCGTGCCATTACACAAAACCGCAAGAAGTGCACGCTAACTGATTGATCGCATTGAGCAGTCGCTCACCTTTACCGCCTAGAACTGTTGAACTCGGGGTGCCGCGCGCCAGCTATCAGCTCACGCCCGATTTCGCCGTCATCCACCAGGAGCTCAAGCGGCCCGGCGTGACGCTGATGCTGCTGTGGGAGGAGTACGCCCAGGGCAACGCGCTGGCGTACAAGTACACCAGCTTTTGCATCAAGTACCGCGAGTGGGCCCAGACCCTCAAGCGATCGATGCGCCAGGTCCATGTGGCCGGCGAGAAGCTGTTCGTCGACTACGCCGGGCAGACGGTGCCGATCACCGACCCGATCACCGGCGAGATCCGCCCTGCGCAGATCTTCGTGGCCACGCTGGGGGCATCGACCTATACCTACGCCTGCGCCACGCCGCGGCAGACCACCGCCGACTGGATCGGCGCGCAGGTGCAGGCGCTGGAGTTCTTCGGCGGCGTGCCGCGGCTGATCGTGCCCGACCAGGCGCGCGCCCTGATCCGGCACCCCGACCACTACGACCCGCTGCCCAATCGCACCTACGAGGAGTTCGCCAACCATTACGGCTGCGCGCTGCTGGCCGCACGCCCGGCGCATCCGAGAGACAAGCCCAAGGTCGAGGGCGCCGTGCTGCTGGTCGAGAGGTGGATTCTGGCGCGGCTGCGCAACCGCCGCTTCTTCAGCCTGGTCGAGCTCAACGCGGCGATCGCCGCGCTCATTGCCGATCTGAACCTGCGCCCGTTCCAGAAGCTGCCCGGCTGCCGTCGGGACGCCTTCCTGGCCCTCGACGCCCCGGCGCTGTCACCCCTGCCGGCCACGCGCTACGCGGTCGGGAGTTGGAAGAAGGCCAAGGTCAACATCGACTACCACGTCGAGTTCGAGGGGCATTACTACAGCGTCCCGCACCGCCTGGTCGGCGCCACGGTGGAGATGCGCGCGGGCGCCGGGCTGCTGGAGGTCTTCCACGCCAACCAGCGCGCGGCCTGTCACGCCCTGGACGCCCGGCGCGGCAAACACACGACCCTGCCCGAGCACATGCCGGCCTCGCACCGCGCGCACCTGGAATGGACCCCGGCCAAGCTCATCCAGTGGGGCCGCAGCGTCGGCGTGGCCGCCGCCGGCGTCGTGACCTGGCAGCTCGAGCACCGCCCGCATCCCGAGCAGGGCTACCGCGCCTGCCTGGGCCTCAAGCGCCTGGCACGCGAGTACACGCCGGCGCGCCTGGAAGCCGCCTGCGCCAGGGCTCTGGCGATCCGCTCGCCGACCTACGCCAGCGTGGCCTCGATCCTCAAGAGCGGACTCGACCGCCAACTTCCCTCGACCCCCACGGCGGCGTCCACCGCCTTGCCCGAGCACGAGAACGTGCGCGGCCCCGATTGCTACCACTGAAGGAGATGACCGATGCTCAATGAACATACCCTCAGCCAACTGCGCGAACTGCGTCTGGACGGCATGGTCCATGCCTTGACGGACCAGGCCAGCAGCTCGGCGGCAGCCGCGCTGAGCTTCGACGAGCGGCTCACGCTGCTCGTGCAAAGCGAGATCGCATGGCGCGACGACCGCCGCTTGCAGCGTCTGCTCAAAGCCGCCAAGCTCAAGGTCGGCGCCGCCTGCGTGGAGGACATCAACTGGCGCGCCAGCCGCGGCCTGGATCGCCATCTGCTCGCCAACCTGGCCGGCGGCGACTGGCTGCGCCACGCGCAGAACTTGCTCATCACGGGCGCCACCGGTTGCGGCAAGACGTGGTTGGGTTGCGCCCTGGCGCATCAGGCCGCGCGCTCGGGCTTCAGCGTGCTGTACACGCGCGCTGCGCGCCTGTTCGACGAGCTGCAGGTCGCCCACGGCGACGGCAGCTATGCGCGCCGCATGACGCAACTGGCCAAGCTTGATTTGCTCCTCATCGACGACTTCGCGATCTCGCCCATGGGATCTGCCGAGCGCAATGACCTACTGGAGCTGCTCGACGACCGCGTCGGCAGCCGCTCCACGCTGATCACCAGCCAACTCCCGGTGAAGTCCTGGCATACCTACCTCGACGACCCCACGCTGGCCGACGCCATCCTCGACCGCATCGTGCACAGCAGCCACAAGATCGAACTCAAAGGCCCATCGCTGCGCGAGAAGGACAAAGACCAATGACCCTCTCGAACCTCCGCCGCCACGCCCCCGAATACGCCTTACCCACCGCGGCGGCCGGTCCGTCGCAAGCGCCGTCCGCCGCCGTGGATAAGGCTGCGCAGCCGCCCATCACCGACCGCTTCGCGACGGGCGTTTCAGGCTGATCGTGGACGACTGAGATACATTCAAACCATCGCTTGCGCGCACCCCCGGCGCGTCCTCGATCGCGCCGAAACGCCGTCCACGATCAGACTGAAACAGGCGTCCACGATCGCTGAAATGCGCAATTGCTCGACAAACGGTACCCCGCAAGCCAAGTCGCGTGGCTCACGGGGCGAATCGCCGAGTTCGACCGGCTCGACCCGAATTCGACGGTGTTTCGCTACCCCGATGGGCCGACGACTGCATACAAGGGCGGGCAAGATCCGTGGCCGGAGACCTGGGTTGATTTCCGTCGTCTGCGGCGATCTGCAGCGAGCATGTTTCGAGCCTTGGAGTGGGTGCGTCTTCATGCATATGTGGCTGAAGCCGGGCAAAACGAGGCGCACGTGAAGCAGCAAGGGCATTGCGATGCCAAACAAGGGGGCGAGCCCACGGCTGATCGTCCAGGCGAGCGAGAGATCGCTACGCACGATGAAGCCTTCCTGCTCCTGCTTCGGCAGGCTCGCGAGATGGCTGCAGGGTCAACGAACCCAGCTGCAGCGTCGTTCGACGTGGAGCAATGGCTGCGGGAGTGGATCCAGAAGCCGCAGCCTGCCCTGGGCGGGCGCAAGCCGGAGGAAATGCTGGGTAGTCGAGCGGGCGTCGAGTCGGTGCGGCGAGTGCTCGGGGCGATCTCGAGTGGGGCATTCCAGTAAGGTGCCCTATCGCCTCGCGTGCCTGCCAGGGATCTTCGACGATCAACTGCGCGTTGATCATTGACTTTCGATGCCACTGAAGCGACGACTGGGTGTCTTGCAGCGCTGCAAGATTGGGCGCCTTCTTGCAGCGCTGCAAGATGACCTCTTTCAGTCGGAGCCCGCGTAGGGTGGGCATGATGAGGGGCATCATGCGGTGAACCCTTTCGGGAACCCTTTGCCGAACCGTTCCCGAAAGGGTTCCGCGCATCATCACACCATCACTGTCCAGATGAAACGACTGTTCGTGCTTGCCTATAGCGCAGCAGCCTACCTGCTGTTCCTCGCCGTGTCGGCTTGGACCATCGCCTGGCTCGTCGACGTTCGTCTGCAGGGTCTGCCCGCCGAGACGATCGATGGCGCGGCCACCGTGACGCCGGTGGTGGCCATCGCAGTCGACCTGCTATTGATCCTCGGCTTCGGGCTGCAGCACAGTGTCATGGCGCGGCCGGGATTCAAGCGCTGGTGGACCCAGTGGGTGCCGCCAGAGGTAGAGCGGAGCACCTACGTCCTGCTCGCCAGCGGATTCTTGCTGCTGCTGTGCATGGCATGGCAGCCTTTGCCCACCGTGGTGTGGCAAGTGAGCGGGCTGGCGACCTGGGGGCTGTGGATTCTGTGCGCGCTGGGCTGGGCTATCACAGTGTTGGCGTCATTCGAAATAGACCACTTCGAGCTCTTTGGCCTGCGTCAGGCCTGGCACGAAGTCGTCGGCTCGTCCCGCGGCGAGGCGCAGTTCGCCGAGCGGTGGCTGTACCGGTGGGTCCGACATCCGATCATGCTTGGTTTCATGATCGCCTTCTGGGTCACGCCAAGGATGACGGTAGGGCACCTGCTGTTCACCGTCGCCATGACGGTTTACGTTCTGATCGCACTTCGGTATGAGGAGCGCGATCTCGTGCGTGAGCTGGGGGCCTGTTACCTCTCATACCAGGCACGTGTTCCGAAGTTGGTTCCTGGTCCGCGCTGGAGGAAGTCCCGGGCGAGCCTTCGCCGCGACGAAGGCTGACGCATCATGTCCGTGAGCGCCATGCCTACATTGCTCAGCAGCTTCCAGACGGCGGCTCAGGGGCGATGCTTTTCTAGGTGCAGGATCCGGGCTAGGTCGCGCTTAATCGCCCTCTTCTGCGCCTTCCAAAGCGCTGCCGCGACCATGAGGCCGAAAACGATGCTCAGGGTGGTGAAAATGTCGTAGGCCAAAGCGTTCTCCTTTGGAAGATCAAGCCTCCCGCTGACCGTGAACTCTACGAGGCGCAAGCGGTCGCCGCCCATGCCCTGCTGACTGGGGGATGGACAGGGGGTGTCCCCCTGCCCATGCGCCGCCAGGCGCATGCAGGCCAG
>JAJZRT010000448.1 GCA_021802595.1 Pseudomonadota bacterium | reverse complement strand
CATCCACGGCACCCCGCGCACCTGCTCCGGGCGGTCGGCTACGAAATAGTGCTTCACCACGTCTGCGCCGTAGCGCACGCGCTCTCCGGTGCTGCGCCGGGTGTCTCCCGGGTGGACGGTATGCAGGTGGTAGGCGACCGGGCATCCGGCGGGGTCGATCTCTACCCCCATCACCACGCGGTTGCCGTTCGGCAGATCGGCGTTGTACTTCTCATCGAGCCAGTCGGCCTCTAGCATCTGGTAGCGGATGCCGTAGCGGCTGGACGGGTCGGCCACATGCTTGACCAGAACCTCGCCGTCGCGGGCGATGGTGCGCACCAGAAGGCGCTCGAACGCGGCGCGCGACAGCTTGCGCGTCACCTCGAACTGCCCCATGCGCGAGAACCCGTCCCACTCGCGCTCGATGATCGCGTTGGCGGCCTTGTCCTGGGCGAACTTGTAGTCGGGACCTGGCCCAACGTCGCCGGCGCGCGACTGCACGCTGATGCCGTTGGCGCCGACGATGTTGCCCTCGACCATCTCGAGGAACTTCTTGGCGTAGGGATCGTTGCGCGCCAGGTCGCGCGAGCGTGCGCGCAGGGTTGCGAGGTTGCCGCGGAGGTCGCGGTTGGCGTTGCCGCTGCTGGTCGACCACTGCGAATTGATGCGCGACACCTGGCCGGCGTCATAGCTGGCACGCAGGCGACGGGTGTTCAATACGCGCGGAGGCTTGGCGGCCATGCGCTGCACAGCCTCCCAGTTTTTGACACGTTGCGGCGCCGGCTGCTCGTCGCCCCTGGCAACGACGCGCACTGGGCCGAGACTGACATCGACGAGCAGATCAGGAGCCCCCATCATCCCACCGCCAGGATACGGTTGCCGCGCACGCCATTGGCTTCACGCGTCTCGCGCTTGACCTCGGCTTCGTAGTAGCGGATCAGATCGGTGATCTCGGCGGCCGAGCGGAACTTCATCGTCCGTCCGCCCACGTCGTACTCGGCGACATGCAGCTGGCCCTTGGCCATGTAGCTGGCCAGGGCCGCGCGCGCGGCTTCCAGCGCAATCTGGTTGCCCGTGCGGCCGTCGTGCGTAGGCGCTATAGTCAGGTTCGGCAGCACCTTGATGACATTCGATTCGAGCGTCCTGCGCTCAAGCGCCGCGCCGCTGCCTTTTTCGACATAAGCCACCAGCGTGGCAGTTCCAGCCACGAACGTAGCAGTGGTCGCGGACGTCAGGATCACGCTGTGCAGCGTGCCCGATCCCGTGCTGGTGATGTCCACCGCCGTTCCCACAGCCCACAGCAGTCGGTACTTCAGCGCCCAGCCATCGGCGGCGGAATAGTCCTCAAGCTCCCGCTCCCATGCGACGCTGTCGCCTGCGCGGATCTCAGTGGGCTCGTTGGTTGGTGTTTCCATGCCTGCCAGAGTGGCAGGCATGGAGCGAAATTCTTAGGCAAGGAATTTCGCGGGTGCTTAAGGCTCACCTTATCCTCCGCAGCTGCTGCACCCGTCGCACACTGATCCCAAGCATCTTCGCCGCCTGCTGCGTGGGCTTGCCGTCCAGCGCGGTCAGCGCGGTCAGGTGGTCGCTCTTTTTGTAAGCCGGCACATACAGCCGCTCGCCGCTGCAGCGCGCGCTGAATCCATGCTTGATCAGTTCTTTCTGCGCGTCCGTGAGGTCAGGGATCTCGGCAAGGATCATCCCCAGGTACACGAACAGGTTATTCCCCGACATCAGCGGCGCCCAATCCCGCCCGTGCGGCGCATCACGGCGCGCTGCTGCTGGGCGGGCATGGCTGCGAAGCGGGCGGCGTCGGCCGCTGCGCCTGCGTCAGGATCTTGACGCGGCTCGGCTTGCGATTGAACTGGCAAGGATTCCTTTACGGTTGGCGCGGCGCTTTGCGTCTTTTCGTCAGGCTCTGTTACCGGCAGAAGGTCGCCCTGGCGGGCCTGGTGCTCGAGCAGCAGCCACCAGGCGTCGGCCTTGCGGTGCAGCTCGAGGTGGTGCGCCATGCCGAGGTTGTAGACGCTGAGGTCGAAGGCTTCGTTGCGGTCGGCCTTCTTCTTGTGCCACTCGATGACCTTGTAGCCCTTCACGTAACGCACCTTCTTGTGCTCGGCGACGATCTGCTCGAAGTACTCATCCGGCAGCGCACTGGAATAGTGGATCGCGCCGGGGCCGTCGGTGGTGAGCAGGATGCGGTTGTAGATCCAGTCCTTGGCGGTGTCGGTGCCGATCATCCAGATTTCGGCGCCGTACTTTTCGATGCGGCCGCGGATGTTGACGTCGACCAGGCTTGGGCGGCTGCTGATCACCGGACGCCCTGCCTTGGACGCGCCCTTGATGGCGAGCACGCGCTGCTCCTGTCCAGCGACGATGCGGCGCTTGCGGCGCCGGCAGAAGTCGTAGACCTCCTGCGTGTGGTGGCCGCCGGTGTCGACGCCGACTGCGCGGATCACCATGCTGCGCCCGCGCTCGTTGCGGATCGGGGTCTTGAGGATCTGGTCGAGTTCGTCCCAGGTGGCCTTCTCCGCAGGGTCGCCGGAGACGACGTGGTAGTTCACGGTCCAGCGCTCCATGCCCTGCGCCCAGCCCATCACCTGCACCTCTAGCCGGTTGCCCTGCACGTCGACGGCGGCGGTGAGCACCAGGGCGCGCTCGGGCACGACGCCGAGCGGGAACGGCTCGGCCAGAGCCTTGACCTGCTCTGCCTTGAAGCGCTCGGACACGTTGTCCCAGCACAGCGCCAGGCGGGTGTTGTAGTACACCTGCATCGGCTCGATGTCGCCGCGGTCGAGCGCGGCCTTGGCCTTGGTGTATTGCTTGGCCATGCCGACCCACGACACCCAGCCCGGCGGCGCGTAGAGGGCGGAGAGTTCGAAGCTGACGGTCTCGCCATCGCCATCGGCCTGCGCGCGCCATTCTCCGGCGGTCAGCATCTCGCCCTTGTACTGCTCGTGGATGCCTTCGCCGCAGCCCGGGCATACCATCCACGCGGCATCGAATCCATCGTCCCAGCGCAGGTTCTCCTGCGCCAGCGTGTGCATGTGGCCGCAGTGCGGGCACGGCACGTAGTAGCGGCGCTGGTCGCCCATCCTGAACAGGTCGTCGATCGCGCTCGCGCCCTCCTCCGTCGGCGAGCTGGTGTAGTAGAACTTGGCGTTGCGGCCGAAGGTGCTGGCGCGGGTTTCCGCCAGGTCGATCGGCGAGCCTTCATCATCTACCGAGACGTCCCAGCGGTCGATCTCGTCGCCGTAGATGTACCGCGCCGGCACCTCGGCAAGGTTGGCCGCTGATCCGGCGGTGGTGATGTAGAGCGTGCCGCCGTTGAATTCCTTGGTATCGACGGTGTTGCGGCTGTCCCGAGAGCGCGGCGCGGCGACCCGCTCGCGCAGTTCGGGCACCTCGTCGATGGTCTTGCCGATGCGGGATGACACCCGCTTCGCCAGCTTGTCGGTCGGCAGCAGCACCAGCATGTTCGCCGGCGCCAGGTGGATGTTCGCCCCCACCCAGTTCAGCCCCACCTGCGTCTTGAACAACTGCGACGCCACCTTCGCCACCACCCGCTTCGCCGGGTGCGATGGCGACAGGCAGCGCATCACCTCGCGCGCATACGGCGTGCGGGCGGTGCGGTACTTGCCCGCCTCCGACCCGTTGCCGCGCGGAATGCGCATGAACTCGTCGGCCCATTCGTCGACCTGCAGCGCGGGGTCGGGCAGCAGCCCCGCCGCGAAGCCGGACTGGAACGCCAGGAAGCCGTCGGCTAGGTTACCCATCAGCCCATCGCCCTCGCCAGGTCGTCGGCGGTCATCTTCGCCACGTCGTCGAGCACCTGGCGCAGCGCGGACGTCAGCCGCTGCTCAATCTCCCAGGTGTCTGACAGGTGCGACACCTCAGGCGCCAGCTTCGTCGGCACGCCCAGCACCGCGTCGCGCAGCATGCGGCCGAGGCGCATCGACGCCTCCTCCACGCGCTTGCGCTCGACCAGGTCCCCTTCCATCTGCCGCCGCTTCATGTCCGCGATCGCCGCTTCCGACTGCTCCCGCAGCGTGCGCGCGTCCCAGTAGGCCGACCCGCTGTCGTCGCCGATCCCGCCGCCCGACGCCGAACTGCCACCCACGCCTGGCGCGCGATCACCCTTCGGCGCGTTGGCGCGCTGCGACTGCAGCGGGTCCGTGTTCTTCGCCCACTGAATGTCCGCCACCTCCGGGTCGATCAGCTTGCGCCCGTTCTCTCCTGGGATCGTCGTGATGCGCCCCTTCTCGATCGCCTTGCTCACGGCCTCCTTGCTGACGCCACGGCGGCGCGAGTACTCGGCAGGCGTAATCAACTCAGGCATCCGTCAACCCCTCATCCGTCAATTGCACAGTCAACTCCACCCCCACCCAGCCACTAGTGAAACAACGCGATCGCTTCGGCC
>JAJZRT010000447.1 GCA_021802595.1 Pseudomonadota bacterium | reverse complement strand
GCCACGTGCTCGAGCACGGCACCCGCAAAGACGACCGCACCGGCACCGGCACCCTGTCGGTGTTCGGCTGGCAGATGCGCTACAACCTCGCCGAAGGTTTCCCGCTCGTCACCACCAAGAAATGCCACCTGCGCTCGATCATCCATGAGCTGCTGTGGTTCCTGCAGGGCGACACCAACATCAAGTACCTCAAGGAAAACGGCGTCTCGATCTGGGACGAATGGGCCGACGAGAACGGCAACCTCGGCCCGGTCTACGGCCATCAATGGCGTTCGTGGCCGAAGCCGGACGGCGGGACGATTGACCAGATCAGCGAAGTGGTGAAGACGCTCAAGACCAACCCCGATTCGCGCCGCATCATCGTCTCGGCATGGAACGTCGCCGACCTCGACAGGATGGCGCTGGCGCCGTGCCATGCCTTCTTCCAGTTCTACGTCGCCGACGGCAAGCTCTCGTGCCAGCTGTACCAGCGCAGCGCCGACATCTTCCTCGGAGTGCCGTTCAACATCGCCAGCTATGCACTCCTGACCCTAATGATGGCGCAGGTGACGGGACTGAAACCCGGCGACTTCGTCCACACCCTCGGCGACGCCCACCTCTACCTCAACCACCTCGACCAGGCGCGCGAGCAGCTCTCCCGCGATCCGCGCCCGCTGCCGACCATGACACTGAATCCGGAGGTGAAGGACATCTTCGCGTTCCGTTTCGAGGACTTCACCCTCAGCGGTTACGACCCGCACCCGGCGATCAAGGCGCCGGTGGCGGTTTAGCGCGCGGTGAGCGGACAAGACATGACCCCAAACACACCGCGCATCAGCGTCATCGCCGCGCTCGCCCGCAACCGCGTCATCGGCATCGAGAACCGCCTGCCGTGGCGGCTGCCGGAAGACCTCGCCCACTTCAAGGCGCTCACGCTCGACCACCCGATCCTGATGGGGCGCAAGACCTTCGAATCGCTCGGCCGTCCGCTGCCCGGGCGGACCAACATCGTCATCACCCGCAATCCCAACTATTGCAAGGATGGCTGCCTCGTCGCCGATTCCATTCCGGCAGCCATTGCCCTTTGCAGGGGCGTCGACGAGATCTTCTTCATTGGCGGTGCCGAGCTCTATGCCCAGGTCATCCCGCTGGCCGACCGGCTGTATCTGACCGAAGTGGACATCGAGGCCGAGGGCGACGCGTGGTTCCCCGACTACGACCGCAGCGCGTTCAGGGAAGTCGCGCGCGAGTCGCACACGGGCGAGAAGGGCGACACCCTGCGATTTGATTTCGTGGTGTACGAGCGGGGCTGAGCGGAAGCAGCGTGCTCTCCTGACTGCTGTTACCCAGCCTCACCCGATGATTGTTTGCGTCAACGGAAAGGGAGAAAAAGCATGTCCGATCTGAGCCCGCTCGAAGAACACTTTCCGCGCCTGGTCCACGAGATCGTGGCGTTCTGGGGATCACCCACCAGCTTTGACCAGCTGCAGGGTTTGCTGGTGGACAGCCGGGGCGGCCGCCAGGGGTTTCCGGCAGACGTTTATTCCGATCTGTCCCTGCTGCTGACGCTGGTCCCGCGGCCCAAAGGTCCGTACGACATCTGGAATGACGCACTGGATGCGGATAAGACCGGGTGAAACCGGGTTGTTCGGGTTTGATTTTGAGTCGTTAAAGGAAAACAGAATGGATGTGAAAAATGGCAACGCAACCGCGCAGCGAGGCATGGCATGAGCGGTTTGCCCAAGTGCCCCCAGTGCGGTTCCGAATTCACCTATGAAGACGGCGCGATGTACGTGTGCCCGGAATGCGCGCACGAATGGTCGAAGGATGCAGCTGCTGCCACGGATGAAGTACGCGTCATCCGCGATTCCAACGGCAACGTGCTGGCGGACGGCGACACGGTGACGGTGATCAAGGACCTGAAGGTGAAGGGCTCGTCGCTGGTGGTGAAGGTGGGGACCAAGGTGAAGAACATCCGCCTGGTCGAGGGCGATCACGACATCGACTGCAGGATCGATGGCATCGGCCAGATGGGCTTGAAGTCGGAGTTCGTGAAGAAGGTGTAGGACGACTCTGTCCGGCATCAACGATTGAGCGGGGCTGCGGCCCCGTTTCTTCCGGGCCTTCCACGTGAGCCGACATTTCAACCGGCATGCATCGTGGTCTAGCGCTCCATGCGCTCGACCAGTCTTTCGAGTTGCTGTGCGATCGTGTCCCATACCACCATGGGGCCGGTCCTTTCGAATTCAGCCTCCGACCATTGTTCGGGAGGCTTCACCTGGTATTCATTGATGCGGCCTGCCAGTTTGTCGCGTTCCGCCTTGGCGCTTGCCAGTTGTTCCGCGGCATCGCTGCCACCTGATTTGGCAATGCCGCTTTGGGCGCGTTCGAGCAGGGTGTCCACCTGCTTCAGGCGCATCTCGTGTTCCCGGATGTGCTGCTGGATCAGCTGATTCATTTTGGGGGTTTCAGTCATGCCCATTCTCCTGCGTTGAAAGTATCTGTCCCAATGACTTAAACGTAGTCATCAAATCGCCCGGCGACAACCTGCGTCATTGGATTAAGGGCAAGGTGGGCAGGGAAAAACAGGTGGCTGGAGCGAAATGAAAAACGGAGCCTCGGCTCCGTTTCCTTTCATGCGGCGAGGCAGGGTTTCAACTGTGTGCACCCATGGCCAGTGCGCGGTTCTTGCTGGACAGGCGGGCCTGCTCGTCGGCATCGCGGTCGAAGCTGTCGCCGACCCAGCCCCCGAGGTTTTCCAGTGCGATGTGGCCGAGCGCATCGATCCATTGCGGATGCTCGTTGAGCGCGGGGATGTAGTGGAAGGCCTTGCCGCCGGCCGCGAGGAAGGTGGCGCGGCCTTCCATCGCCAGTTCCTCCAGGGTTTCCAGGCAATCGGCGGTGAAGCCCGGCGCGACGACGTCGACGCGGCCGGTGCCGGCCCGGCCCAGTTCCGCCAGGGTCTTGTCGGTGTAGGGCTGGATCCATTCGGCGCGGCCGAAGCGCGACTGGAAGGTGAGGCGATATTGCTTGGGCTCGAGCCCAAGCGCTTCGGCCAGCAGTCGGCCGGTCTTCTGGCATTCGCAGTGGTAGGGATCACCCTTGTCCAGCGTGTAGCGCGGCACGCCGTGGAAGCTCATCACGAGCACGTCGGGGCGGCCGTGCATCTGCCAGTAGTCGCGGATGTTGACAGCCAGCGCGTGGATATAGGCGGGGTGGTCGTGGTAGTGCTTGAGTGTGCGCAGCGCCGGCTGGTTGCGCGTCTTCTTCAGCCAGTCGAACGCCATATCGAAGGCGGTCGCCGTGCTCGACGCGGCGTATTGCGGATAGGCGGGCAGGATCAGGATGCGGTCGCAGCCGGCGGCTTTCATTCTGTCTAGGGTGTCGGGAATCGACGGCGTGCCATAGCGCATCGCGTAGTCGACCATGAAGGGCGTGGCGATCTTCTCGCCCAGCCAGCCTTTCAGCAGCTTGGCCTGTTTCTCGGTGTGGACCTTCAGCGGCGAGCCGTCGGCGGTCCAGATCGCGGCGTATTTTTCGGCGGATTTCTTCGGCCGCGTGTTGAGGATGATGCCGTTGAGGATCAGCCACCAGATCGCGCGCGGAATCTCGACCACGCGCGGGTCGGACAGGAATTCCTTGAGGTAGGGCTTGAGTGCCTGCGCGGTAGGCGCCTCGGGGGTGCCGAGGTTGACCAGCAGGATGCCGGTTTTCGTTTGCTGGCCGTGGCTGTACTCGGATTCCTTGAGATAGGTCATCAGTGGTGCGACAGCGCGCTCGAGAGGAGTTTGGCGGTGATGTCGACGATCGGCACCACGCGCTCGTAGGCCATGCGGGTGGGGCCGACGACACCGAGCGTGCCGACCACCTGGCCGTCGACCGAGTAGGGCGCGGTGACCAGGCTGCATTCGTCGAGCGGCAGCAGTTCGGATTCGCCGCCGATGAAGATCTGTACGCCGGCGGCGGTGCGCGACTGGTCGAGCAGGCGCAGCAGGCCAGTCTTCTGCTCGAAAGCGTCGAACAGGCGGCGCAGGCTGCCCATGTTGCTAGAAAGTTCCTCGACGTCGAGCAGCTTGCGGCTGCCGGACACCACCACGTTTTCCTGGCTGGCATCGAGTGCCTGGCTGCCGGCGTCCACCGCGGCGGCCATCAGCCGGGTGATGTCGTCGCGCATGCGGCCGAGTTCGTCGCGCAGCTTGCTGCGCACCTGGTCGAAGCTGTGGCCGGCGAAGTTCTGGTTGAAGTAGTTGGCTGCCTCGGTCAGGGCGGAGGCGCTATAGGGCTGGTCGGTGAGGATAACGCGGTTCTCGACCTCGCCTTCCATGGTGACGATGATGAGCAGGATGCGCTTTTCCGACAGGCTGAGAAATTCGACCTGGCGGAAGGCCGGGCTGCGGCGCGGCGTCATCACCAGCCCGGCGAACTGGCTGAGGT
>JAJZRT010000446.1 GCA_021802595.1 Pseudomonadota bacterium | reverse complement strand
GGGCATGAAGGGGTCTGGTTGTGAGAGCACGACTGCCCCGTGAGGCCACCTGCCCTGACGTGAGGATGATGGCTTGCAAAACAAGATTTATACAGGAGACGATAATGATGATGCGATGGATGACAACATGGGTCCTGCTTGTTTTTTCGGCAGGCGCATGGGCGATTTCCCCCTATATCCAGGGTGATTCGGTGGCGTCGGGCAGCGTGCAGACGGCCGCCAGCGCCGTCGAGGCCAAGCTCAGGGGCGGCGGTTTCAAGGTGATCGGCAAATACTTTCCGAAAACCCTCACGGGCTATGGCGTGGTCATCGCCACCGACGACGCCATGCTCGACGAAGTCGGGTCGGTAGGCGGCAATGCCATCCTGGGCGCGGCGATTCGCGTGGGGGTGAAGGCGGACGGCGGCGTGACGTACACCAACCCCGACTACTGGTATCGCGCCTATTTCCGCAAGGGATTCGCCAAGAAGGAAGAAGCGGTCAGGGCCCTGCAGACGCGCCTGGAGGGTGCGCTGGGGGCGGGCAAGGGCGTGGGCGGTGACGAAACCGCCGGCAGCCTGAGCAATTACCGCTACATGATCGGCATGGAACGCCTGGATTCGTACAAGAACAAGCTGGCCGAATACGGCAGCTTTGCCGAGGCGGTGAAGACTGTGCGCGAGAATCTGGCCAAGGGCACGGGCAAGACGACGAAGATCTACGAAGTTGTGATGCCGAACCGCAAACTGGCCGTGTTCGGCGTTGCGATGAACGACGGCGAGAACAGCGACGGCGACTGGATCAAGAAAATCGACATGCAAAACAGCATTGCCGGCCTGCCCTACGAGATTTACGTGGTCGACAAGGAAGTGGAATCGCCGCATGGCCGCTTCCGCATTGCCTTGGCGTTCCCGGACGTGGGGATGGGGCAATTCATGCGGATCTCCTCCTTGCCGAATGCCATCCTGGAAACCATGAGCGCGGTGGCCGGGGTGGAGAAGAAGTCCAGCGGGGAGACCTGGCAGCAGCAGTAAGAACCGGGCTTCAGGGCGGGCAAAAGGGCGCTGCGCGGCAACGCCCTTTTTGTTTGTCACCCGCCAGCAGCGGCAGGCACGCACTAAAGAAGCCAGAACCGGTGCCGTAATGTTTACCACACAGGGGGTGGCCGGTGCCGCCTGCCCTACGATCCTGCTGGAGAAACGTGTGGATAACGAAGCATTGAAAGGCGTCAAGGTGATGGTCATCGATGACAGCAACACCATACGCCGCAGCGCGGAAATCTTTCTGAATCAGGCAGGCTGCGAGGTCATCCTCGCGCAGGACGGCTTCGACGCGCTGGCCAAGATCACCGACCACGAACCTGACGTGGTATTTGTCGACATCATGATGCCCCGGCTCGACGGCTACCAGACCTGTTCGCTGATCAAGCGCAATGCCAAGTACCGCACCACGCCGGTCATCATGCTGTCGTCCAAGGACGGGTTGTTCGACCGTGCACGTGGCCGCATGGTGGGCTCGGACGAATATCTGACCAAGCCGTTTACCAAGGACACGCTGCTGACGGCAGTGCGCGAGCATGCCTGCGCCGGCGCTTAACCGATTATCTGAGCAAGGAGAATAAATCATGGCGATCAGCCGAATCCTGGTGGTGGACGATTCCCCGACCGAGCGCTTTTTCCTGTCCGAGCTACTGGTCAAGAATGGCTATCTGGTCAGCATGGCCGAAAGCGGCGAGGAGGCCGTCGCGCAGGCCAAGCAGACCTTGCCCGACCTGATCGTGATGGACGTCGTGATGCCCGGCATGAACGGCTATCAGGCGACCCGCATGATCACCAAGGAGGATGCGACCAAGCATATCCCGGTCATCATGTGCACCACCAAGGGCCAGGAAACAGACAAGGTGTGGGGCATGCGCCAGGGCGCGAAAGCCTACCTGGTGAAACCGGTCAAGCCGGAAGACCTGTTGTCGCAGATCAAGGCGCTGGGCTGAGCGGACCGACATGGCCAAGAAATTCAACCTGCGCGAATTTCAGACCCAGCTTTCGCAGCAGTTGCAGGCGGCGGCCAGCCGCGACAACTCCGGTTCCCGCCTGGGCTTCAGGGTGGGCGACGTGAACTGGCTGGTGAGCCTTTCCGATACCGAGGAAGTGCTCCCGGTGCCACCCATCGTCAAGGTGCCGGGCGCACGACGCTGGTTTCGCGGCGTTGCCAACATCCGCGGGAACCTGTTTGCGGTGAGTGATTTTTCCGATTTCATGGGGCAGGGGGTGACGCCCGATCACGCCGATTGCCGGCTGCTGATCCCGCATCATGATTTTGGCGTCAACGCAGCCCTGCTGGTGCACTGCACCCTGGGCCTGAAAAACATCAACCGTTACCAGTTGCGCAGCGAGCGGGCGGCCCATCCCTGGGTTGCCCGCCAGTATGCAGACGAAGCCGGTGCCGAGTGGTGCGACATGGATTTCGGACAACTGCTCGGCAATGCCGAGTTTCTCAAGGTTGAAGCGCAGATCGGCAATTGATCGATTATTAAAAACCGGGCGCACAGGCGCCGATATGATATGGAAGGACTGGAGCGATGAACATGGCAATCACGATGAATGGCCTGAAGGGGTTGGCGGGCCGCATGACGGGCAAGGCCTCGGGTAAGGGCGGTGACGAACACACCACCCTGATCATGCAGACTGTGCGCAAGCTGGCCGACAAGGAGCCCGGCAAGGTGCCCCTGATCGGCGCCCTGCCTGTCGAGAAGCAATATCTCTATACCGGCGGCACCCTGATCGTCTCCCTGCTTCTGGCGGCCGGATTCACCATCTACAGTTCGGTCCAGCTCGACAACCGTACCGGTTACGAAACGCGGGCAGGTGAGCTGAAGGTGCTGTCTCAGCGCCTGCCGCTGACCGCCCAGCAATCCGTGCTGGGTAATGCCGCGGCCTTCAAGAAGCTGGAAGCCGGAAGGGCCTCGTTTGAAACGACGCTGAAGGGCCTGGCCGACGGCGACGATGCGGTACCCGCGTCCACCGGCGCGGCGCGCGGGACGCTGGAAAAAATCGACACCCAGTGGAAGAAATTCAACCCGCAGGTTGCGCAGATCCTGTCGCAACAGAAAAACCTGGTGGCGATGAGCGTGAACATCAAGCGCATCAACAACCTGAGCGTCGATCTGCAGAAAGTGGCCGAGAAGCTCGCCAGCCAGCTGGCTGATTCGGGTGCCAGCGTGCGCGAGGTGGCGCGTGCCGATCATCTGGTCATGCTGAGCCAGCGCCTGCCGAAAAACGCCAACCTGCTGCTGTCGTCCGAACTGATCGATCCCGCGGTCGTGAGCCAGCTGGAGAAGGACACCACCTCGTTCCGCGATACCGTCCAGGCGCTGATGTCAGGCGGGGCCACGCGCAACGAGAACAGCATGGCGACGCTGGAAGACCTCGGCAGCAACATGGGCGACATGGTCGAGGTGGTGGGATCGGTGCTGGCCAATACGCAGCCGCTGCTGCAGGCCAAGGTGGCGGCCAGGAACCTGTTCGCCGGCAGCGATTCGCTGCTCGACAATACCGACCGGCTGTCGAAGGAATACCAGTCCGTCGGCGGAACCGGCTATCTGCTGGCCGCCCTGTTCGGCCTGCTGGCGCTCGGCTCGCTGGTGATGCTGGGGCTGGTCAACATCAACGAAACCAAGTCGCGCGCTCGCCGAAGCGAGGAAGAGAACGGCCGCAACCAGGAGGCGATTCTGCGCCTGATGGACGAACTGGGTGAACTGGCCGAAGGCAACCTCACCATCAATGCCAGCGTGACCGAGGACATCACCGGCGCGGTGGCCGACTCGATCAACTACACGGTGGAAGAGTTGCGCAGCCTGGTGCGCGGGATCAACAACGCGGCACTGCAGATGGACCAGGCGGCCAGCCAGGCCGGCCAGGTTTCCGAGTCGCTGCAGCAGGCCTCGCGCCGCCAGGCCGAGGGAATCGAGGGCACCTCGGCTGCGGTCGTCAGCCTGGCGCAGTCGGTGCAACAGGTATCGGGCAATGCCGCCGAGTCCGCCCGCGTGGCCGAGCAGTCGCTGGCCGCTGCAGAAAAAGGCCAGCAGGCGGTGGCCAACGCCATCGCCAGCATGAACGGCCTGCGCGAGCAGATCCAGGAAACCTCGAAGCGAATCAAGCGCCTCGGCGAATCCTCGCAGGAGATCGGCGAAATCGTCGAACTGATTTCCGACATTACCGAACAGACCAACGTGCTGGCGCTCAACGCCGCCATCCAGGCGGCGTCTGCGGGTGAAGCGGGCCGCGGCTTCTCGGTGGTTGCGGAAGAAGTGCAGCGGCTGGCGGAACGTTCGGCCGATGCGACCAAGCAGATTGCAGCGATCGTGAAGACCATTCAGTCCGACACCCATGACACGGTGGCGGCGATGGAGGTCTCGACCCAGGGCGTGGTCGAAGGCGCCA
>JAJZRT010000445.1:3366-4425 GCA_021802595.1 Pseudomonadota bacterium | reverse complement strand
CCAGTCCAGCACGTCCATGCGCAGCGGGGTGGCTGTCCAGCCGAGCCCGGCGTATCCCCGCAGGGTGTCGGGGGCGACCAGGGCCTGGCGATCCAGCAGACCGAGCTCGACACGCGGCCAGGAGCCTGCCAGGGCGCCGGCCACGCGCAGCATCAGGCTGCCGTCGCCGGCTCCGAGTTCCAGCACCCGCAGGGCTGCGGGGCCGGCCCCCGGAAGGCTCCATGCGCGCAGGTTTCGCGACAGGATGGAGCAGGTACCCATGATGCGATGCACGCGGCGCAGGTCGCGTCGCGAGCGCATCGCGCGCGGGTCGTCCTCGGCCAGACCGTCCAGGGTCTCGGCGCGGACCACGCGCGGCAACGGGGTCATGGCGCGGCCTGGACCCCGACCTGGAGCAAGGCGCCGTGGCAACTGAAGCCGGCGCCGAAGGAGCACAGCCACCACCAGCCCGGCGCGGCGTCGTCGGCCAACGCGGCCTCCAGCACGAAATACACGAAGGCACTGGACAAATTGCCATACTCGCGGAGCATGGCAGCGCTGTATCGCAGATCGTGGGGCGACAGGCCGAGACGGGCTTGCAGCTCCAGCAGGACGTCGCGCCCGCCGGCGTGCAGGATCCAGTTGCGGATGTCGCCGGGCTCGAGCCCGGCGCGTGCCAGCACGACATCGAGAATGCGCTGCGCATGCTCGGCGGCCAGTGCCGGCACCGCGCGGGTCAGGATGTTGCGCAGCATGCCGTCGCGTTGTTCGAACCTCAGCGCCTCGCGCTGCTCCGGCTGCAGCAGGGACATGCTGTCCTTCCAGGCGACGTGGGGCGCGCCGGGGCGCGGTGCGCCGGACAGCACCGCGGCCCCGGCGCCGTCGCCGAACAGGCAGGCGCTGATCAGCACCCCGGGGTCGTCATCCAGATACATGGCCGCGCTGCACACCTCCACGCAGACCGAGAGCACATGCGTGGCCGCCCGCGATTGCAGCAGCGAGCGGCCGAGCTGCAGGTTCGGCAGGGCCGCGGCACAGCCCTGCCCGACCAGGTCGAATGCCAGCACGTCGCGCCGCAGG
>JAJZRT010000445.1:1800-3356 GCA_021802595.1 Pseudomonadota bacterium | reverse complement strand
CCGGCCTGCGCCAGGGCACGCTCGGCGGCCTCGGTGGCGAGCGCCGGCGCGTGCTCGGCAAAGCGCCGCGCCAGGGTGTCCGGCTCGATGGTGAACACCTCGTCCAGGCTGTCGAGGGCGAGATGCCTGGCTTCCATGCCGTTGTCGTGTTGCAGGACGCGACCGGCGATGAAGTGTGAACGCGCATCGAGCTTCGCGAACCAGTCGGAATTCCGAAACGCTTCGTAGCACTGCGCCTTCGTATAGCGCCCCGGGGGCGTGGCCGTGCCGATTCCGCGAAAGTACATAGCTCGACAACCTTCGAGAGATTCCAGCAGCTGCGCCGCACGCGCGGTTTTCACGCGCGAGTGCCGCGCAACGATTTGTGACCGGCTCATCGGGCGCGCCAAGGAACACCCTTGCTGATCGAGGGTATCAAGGTTCGCGCCGCCCTGCGAGGGCTGCCGCAGCGACAGGCCATGCGAGCTCTTGGACCACGATCGGTCGTGCTCGACCAGCGAGATCGGCGTTGCCGGCGTGCCGCAACACTGCGCGGCCAGTGCCGTGAGGTCGTCGAAGGCGGATTCCCGGGGAGTGTCCCGCACGCCCATGCCCCGGGGCGACAGCAGGGAGCGTTCGCCTGGCGGGAACGTCCGTCCGCCCCTCCGTTGGATGTGCCTATTGCGAAAGGCATTGAACTTCGGCGTCGGTCGCATGTCCAACCACCACACCCCCGGCCATGCAAGCGCCTGCGGGGTGCTTCGCGCCCCACCGGGCAACCATGATGAACTGAATCGAGGAGATCGATGATGACGCCATTCGACACTCAGCAGCTCGCCGCCGAGCTCGAGGCACTTCTGGAATTGCGCCCCAGCGATGCGATATGCCAGATCCGGGAGGTGGAACTGGAAGGTTGCCTTTCAGCGCTGGGAGGGTGCGCCTTTGCGATGCTCACGGACGCCTGAGCCCCTCAAGCAACCGTGCCGCTGCGCGGGAACCTTCGCGCAGCGCACACAGGAGCCCGCCCCATGCCCCGTCAAGTGATCTGGCTGCAGCAGCCGATACACGCCACGTTCTACATCACCACGCGCTGCAACCTGCGCTGCAGGCATTGCTATATCAACAACTACACGAGCGAGATGCCATCGTCCGTTGCTCTCGACGTCGTGGATGCGTTGGCGGCCATCGGAACGAGCAGACTATCCCTGCTTGGCGGAGAACCGCTGGTTCGCGGCGATTTGGAACATCTGGTTCATCAAGCGTCCTCGCGCGGAATCCGTCCCCTGATCGGCACAAACGGTACCTTGATGAGTGCCGAGCGCGCGCGCGGCCTCATCACGAGCGGCTGCACAGATTTTCAGATCAGCCTCGAGGGCCATGACCCAAGCCTCTCGGACCCGGTTCGGGGAAATGATACCTTTCGACGCGCGATCGCCGCCATACGGACGCTCAGAGAACTTTGCGCTGTTCAGGATGAACGTTGACGCGATGCTTGGCGGTAGACTTCTGGAGGTCAAGGAGAGCCCCATGAAGACGCACCTGTTCAAGGCTTTGAGCGATTCGGTGGCTGAGCTGAG
>JAJZRT010000445.1:0-1790 GCA_021802595.1 Pseudomonadota bacterium | reverse complement strand
AATGATACCTTTCGACGCGCGATCGCCGCCATACGGACGCTCAGAGAACTTGATGGGAAGGTCTCGCTCAACGTGGTCATTTCAAGAGCGAATTATTCGAAGATCTCCGAAATCGTCCATACCGCGGCAGAAAACGGAGCGCACTTTCTCCGCCTTTCCGCATTCATACCTCAAGGATCGGGCAAATTGTACCGGGCCCTGTACGGCCTTGATCGCCGAATCGTGGGCGAGGTGCGCCAGCAAATTGCAGACCTTCTCCCCCGCACCCCCATCCCCATCATTGAGGGGGCGTTCAGGAGGCCTGCACCGAATGCCTTTGGCGAAACCTTCGGATGCGGTGCTGGAACACACAGCCTGACCATCAACCCTGACCTTTCCCTGGGCGCCTGCGACCTGCTCAGCGAACACGATCGCACTCGCCCGCTGGAATCTCCCGAGCAGATTCTCGAAACGTGGCGTACGGATGGATTGTTCGAGAAATGGCGAGGACGGACGGAAGACCCTCAGTTCAAATCAGTCCATCAGCATGGCTGTCACTTGGCTCTGATGCGCTATGGCGAAAACATCTTCGCCTAGCAATAGGCGCTTTGCCTTTGCCGCGCTGGGTTCGGCCTTTCTCGTCCAAGAGGCGTTTGTCGGCCCGATCATGGTTGCGTTTTATACCGCCTATATCGGCCTTCCGTTCGAACGCATGACCCTGTTCTTCTCGATCATCGTCGGTGCAAAACTTCTGCTTTCGTTCCCGCTAGGCTACGTCGCCGATGCGATGGGGCGCAAGCGTCTCCTGCTCGTTGGACAGGCGCTCGCGGTCCTTTCGATGGCGACCGTCTTCATACTGCGGTTCGACCAGTCGATCATGCTGCTCTCGTGCATCGGCCTGGTCTGGGGCGCCGCGAGGGCTATCGACAGCGTGACCTTCATGCCCTCCCTCTTCCATATGGCGCGAACGTGTGCCAGCGAGCAGAACATGAATGAAATCCTGGCGCGCCGCGCAGGGCTGGGTGCACTGCTCACAGGACTCGCCGTCATCGTCTCCGGCTTCGTTGCAACCCGAGGCGTGCAATACAGCTTCATGATCGATATCGCGATCGCACTCATCGCCCTGCTGTTCTTCGCTGCATTTCTGGATGAATCAGTGGGCACGAAGCGGTCGACCACTTCCCCCACGGATCGTCCAGAAATGCTTGCTCCGCTCGGCGGGAGCGCAGCGCACCATGGCATCTTGCTGAAAGTCATGCCCGTAGCCATCTGCTCGGGCATGTACTTGGCGATGCAGCGAGCGGCCTTCAATTACCTTCAGCCCGCACTCGCCCAGAACGCCGTACCCATGTCCATGTGGGGTGTCGTATCCGCCCTGCTGTTTTTCGTTTCGTATCTCGGCGGGTCTCATTACAAGACGACGGACGCGCGAAAGTCGGCCGACCGCATCGTGAGAATCTCCTGCCTGGGTCTTGCCTTCGCATTGGTGGGCTCCATGGCCTCGCGCAGCGCGACGTTTGTTGTGCTCTATTTCCTGTCGTCAAACCTCGCTGCCCCCATGCTTCTTGCCCGGTCAACCCGCTTGGTGATGCACCAATTGAGCAGCGTTGCCGATCGCCAGTCCAGCTACCTTGCCTTGGTGGCCGTCATGCAGACCGTGATCATGACAATGGCCTTGACAGGGTCCCCGATGGCCACCCAAACTCCCCCACCTTTGGCCACCTAAATTCCCCCACCCTGGCCACGGCGCGATGACGCGCTGACAGCCCGGCGAGCATGCCGGCGGCCAGAGGTCTGGCAGGACGTTACTT
>JAJZRT010000444.1:3426-4427 GCA_021802595.1 Pseudomonadota bacterium | reverse complement strand
TGGCGCGGAAGCCCTGACGCCCGATACCGCGCCGTTCAGGCGCGCGACTGCTCTTCCTGGGCCAGCGTACGCAGGCCGTCCAGTGCGCTCCTGAGCGTGTCGCTGTCGCTGTCGCGCGGGAACACCATGTAGGCGGGCAGCCTGAACTGCGGGCTGTCCGGCACATGCCACAACTGGCCGGTCTCGAGATAGTGCCGCACCAGCCGAAGCGGAAAGTATCCGCTGCCCCCGTAGGCCAGGAGTTGCTGCACGCCCAGCCAGCCGATGTTGGCAACCAGCGTGGGCGGCGGCGCGTCGGGATGGTGGTCGCTGAACTGGGCATGGAATTCCGGTCCCCAGTCGATATGGATGTAACCTGCGTCGGGCCAGCCGCGCTTGAGGTCGCTGGTCACCAGCAGCAGGGTTTCATCGAACAGCAGCTCCACGACCAGCCCGGGGCGCGAGGTGGGGGTGTACATCACGCCGATGTCGACCGTGCCTTCGATCAGTCCCTGCATGATGTCCGGCTCGAAGCCGATTTCCAGGCGCAGCGACACATCCGGCGCGGCCTCGCGCATCCAGGCCACCCAGTGCGGCAGGAAGCCTTCCCACAGGGCGATCCGGCCCGACAGCGTCAGCACGTCGTGGAAGCCCTGCGGCAGGCCGACGTCGTGGTGCGCCTGCTCGACGGTGCGTACCAGGTTCTTGGCGTGGCGCAGGAAGCGTTTGCCCGATGCGGTGAGCTCGGCGCCGTTGCGCCCGCGCTGGAACAGCCGTACGCCCAGCGTGGTCTCGAGAGAGTGGATGCGCGCGCTCACGGTCGATTGCGTGACGTGCAGGCGGCTGGCCGCAGCGACGAAATTGCCGGTGGCCGCCACCATCAGAAAGGTGCGGGCGAGTTCGGTATCCATGTCTCTCCTATCGGTTTTCCCGATATTAAACACCAAAATTTATCGTTGGATGGATACATAAGGAATCCCTAAACTAGGCGCATCAACTAGAACAAGGAGCCTGCCATGGAA
>JAJZRT010000444.1:0-3416 GCA_021802595.1 Pseudomonadota bacterium | reverse complement strand
TGATGCCCGAACGCGACGCCGAGGGATATCTGATCGAACCGGGCGACTGGAACGAGGAGGTCGCACGGGCTCTCGCCGAGGGCGAGAACATCCAGCTCACCGACGACCACTGGGACGCGATCCGCTTCATGCGCGCGTATTACGACGAACACCAGATCGCGGCCGATGCCCGTTTCGTCATCAAGCACCTGGCCGAGCGCATGGGCCGGGACGCGCAGAAGAAGCTGTTCGAGCTGTTTCCGTATGGCTACGTGAAGCAGGCCTGCAAGATCGCCGGCATGAAACGGCCGCGCGCCTGGAGCACGGGTTGAGGCGTCGGGTCGTCCCTCAAGCCTGGCCGTGGTTCGAGGTGGATCACCGTGCCTGCTCGGTGCAAACCGGACCGGTGCTCCGGCACGCTATCCAGTACATCCAGACAGGAGACGCACGTTAATGGTACGCAAAATCGCATATTCGGTTTCCGAACGTGAGCACTGGGTGTCGGCCGCCGGCGGACTGCTGGGCCTGCTGGCAGTGGTATGGGTCTCCCATATTTATCTCGGTGCTTACGCCGGTGGCTTGGTGGTCGCGTCGATGGGCGCTTCGGCCGTGCTTCTTTTTGCGGCGCCTCACGGTGCGATGTCGCAGCCTTGGTCAGTCCTCGGCGGGCATTTGGTGTCGGCGCTGGCCGGCGTCACGTGTCAGCGCTGGCTGGGTGCCGAACCCGTGCTGGCTGCGTCGATGGCGGTTGCCATGGCGATATTCGCGATGTACACGCTGCGTTGTCTGCATCCCCCGGGAGGGGCCACTGCACTGTATGCCGTGATGGGAGGCGATGCGGTTCACGCGCTGGGCTTCGGCTACGTGTTCGATCCCGTGTTGCTGAACGTCGCCATATTGCTCGCGGTCGCGATTGCCTACAACTACCCCTTCGCCTGGCGCCGTTACCCGCAAATCTGGCACCGCAAGACCGTGGAGGCCGCATCTGCCCCGCCCCATCTGCATGCGGAAGAGAAGGCCATGATTCCACATAGCGATCTCGTATACGCGCTGAGCCAACTCGATACTTTCATCGACGTCAGCGAGGAAGACCTCCAGCGTATCTACGCGCTGGCGTTGGGCCATCACCATAATCCCGCTTACGAAGCGGAGGCTCCGATCGTTACGCCAGTAAGCCAATCTGCGGGCTAGGGTGCGGGGCATCGCTCAGGGTAAGACCACATGAAGTTCAGGGAAGACCCATGACGCACAGCAAGAGGGACTATTCGGTAGACCGGCGTTTGCTGGTGGTGTCGGGCGTTGCCTTGCTCGTCGGCGTCGTCAGTACCCTCGCTGCGACGGCGTTGCTGGCCCTGATCCATTTCTTTACCAATGTGTTCTTTTACCATCGCCTTTCTCTGGTCGATGCCTCGCCCGCGCAGAATGCACTGGGGATGGGGGTTGTTCTGGTGCCTGCGATAGGGGGGATGCTGGTAGGCCTCATGGCACGCTACGGGAGCGAAAGGATCCGCGGGCACGGTATTCCGGAGGCCATGGAATCCATACTATTCGGCAAAAGCCGGATGTCGGCGAGAGTGGCCATACTCAAACCGATCTCGTCGGGAATCGTCATCGGCAGCGGCGGCCCTTTCGGGGCCGAGGGGCCGATCATCATGACAGGGGGATCGCTGGGATCCCTTCTCGCGCAATACCTGCATCTCACTGCGGCCGAGCGCAAAACCTTGCTGGTCGCTGGCGCATGCGCCGGCATGACGGCCATCTTCGCCACACCTGTCGCGGCACTTCTTCTGGCCGTCGAACTCCTGCTGTTCGAATTGCGTCCGCGCAGCTTGCTTCCGGTGGCGCTTGCCTGCGCCGTGGCCGGATTTCTGCGTAACCTCGTGTTTGAACCTGGCCCGCTTTTCCCCTTGCACACCGAGCCTGTTACGACGGTCGCATTCATCTCGTGCATGATTGCGGGGGTGTTGTGCGCCATGCTGGCTGCGCTGCTGACCCGGTCGCTCTACAAGACCGAAGATTATTTCCACACGCTCCCCGTACACTGGATGTGGTGGCCCGCGATCGGCGGTCTGATCGTGGGTGTGGGTGGCTATCTCGAACCCCGTGCGCTGGGTATAGGCTATGACGTCATCGGCGATCTGCTCAATGAGCATTTGCTTGTCACAGCCGTGGTTGTATTGATCACGGTGAAGGCGATTATCTGGGTCATTGCGCTCGGCTCGGGCACCTCGGGCGGTGTGCTCGCGCCATTGCTGATGCTGGGTGCCGGCCTGGGTACCCTGCTGGCACCCTATCTGCCGGGCGGGTCGCCCAGCCTATGGGCGCTGGTGTGCATGGCTGGCGTTTTGGGCAGCACGCTCGGCACGCCGCTCACCGCCATCATTTTTGCATTTGGCTTAACGCACGACAGCGAGGCGCTGTTGCCAGTGATGTTGACCACTGCCGTGGCCTACGGCTTGACTGCACTGATGATGAAGCGTTCGATCATGACCGAGAAGATTGCTCGCCGGGGCCTGCACATTTTCCGCGAATATGGCGTCGACCCGCTGGAACGACAGCATGTGAGCGACCTGATGAGCCCGGATGTGATTGCCATCGACGGCGCCATGCCGGTGGCGGAGGCCCTGTCACGCTACTGCGACGACCCCGATCCGTATCGGGCCTATCCCGTGACAAACGAAGGACGCGTGCTGGGAATGCTCGACTACCCGACGTTGCGCAAACACGCATGCTCCGCAGTACGGTGCATGGACGTGCTCAGCCCACTTCATCCCGAGCACATGCTTCTGCCTGGAGCAACTGCACGCTTTGCCGCAGGACGCATGGCCCAGCTCGATATTGAATGTCTGCCCGTGGTCAAAGACTTGGCCAGCATGCGTCTGATCGGCACCGTATCTCTCCGTGATCTGCTCAAGCCTAGCCGCAATCTGATCGAAGAGGAGACGTTTCGCGAAAAAATGCGTTGAGCGGTGTCGGACACAGGCAGGCGCGGCATCATCGTCTGCTGCGGAGAGGTTCCCATACAGGCCTCGATCATGCGCATTACGATTACGCTTTCCGCATTGAGTCTTCCGCAATGCCGGCGCTTGTCGTGAACTGAAGCCGGGCGGTTGGGTCAACGCGTTACAGCCGCGAAGGAGGGGGCTGCACGATGACGCCGTCCGTTCCCTGGAATCGCTGCCCGCCGGCTCCGGCCGGCCATGCGCCCGGCGTCCCCGGGATCCCGCCCAGCTGGACCACGTCCGACAAGGATCTGGTCGGCACCGCGATCGGCTCGTCGCGGCTGTGGTTCACCCTCGGGCACGGCATCGTCAACGAGGTGTACTACCCGCGCATCGATATCCCGCAGATCCGCGATCTCGGCTTCATCGTTTCGGATGACGCCGGCTTCTGGGTCGAGGTCAAACGCGGCGGAGATTACACGCTGACCGTGCCGG
>JAJZRT010000443.1 GCA_021802595.1 Pseudomonadota bacterium | reverse complement strand
GAATGCGCTCCTGCACCGGAAGCTCAAGAATATCGGCAATAGAGATATTGTTCATGTCGTACATTGTACCCTTTTTCGGGAAACACGCTAACGAGGGTGACCGCTAATCGGGATAGGAAGAAGCCTCACGGCCCCTCCCTCCCACACCACCGGACGTACGGGTCACGTATCCGGCGGTTCGATGAATTGAATTCCTACCGTGGTGCAAGGCTCGGCAGTCCCAAGTTTGTGAAGAAGCGTAATGGTAGCGCGAGAGCCAATGCCGGCGTCTTTACCGCTGCCTTGAGATTCACGAAGCGCTTGAGGTCGTTCTTATAGGCTTGCACTCGCTGCTCGGGCGTCGTCTCGATGAAGCGCTCGCTGGACAAGGCGATGGCCAAGGTCTTGGCGAAAGTAGACAAGCGCTCGTAGAACTCGCCACGTAGCTTTTCATCGGCCAGCAGAAGTTCATAGCCTTCCTCGTCCTGCTTGTTCTTGATGGCCTTGAAGATGTCCAACAGGTCGGCATGCCGCTGCGGAAGCTGCTTGATCTCCTCATGAATCGAAGTCAGCGCACCCTTGAGGTCGGCCTCCTCGAAGCCTTCCAGCGCGCTGTACGTGGTCAGCGCCTGATCCAACTCGCCCAGTACCCCCACGTAGTCGATGATGAAGCCAAACTCCTTGGCCTTGGCGCCGGAATCGTCCTCATACAAACGATTCACCCGCGCAATGGCCTGCAGCAGGGTGTGGTCCTTCAACCGGCGCGTCAGGTAGAGCACCGTATTGCGCGGCGCGTCGAAGCCGGTCAGCAGCTTGTCCACCACGATCAGAATTTCCGGCTCGTCGCCAAACTTGAAGGCGTTGACGATCTGCTTGTTGTATTCCTCCTCCGAGCCATAGCGCTTCATCATGCGCTGCCAGAAGGCCACCACCTCGTCGGTGGATTCCTCGGCATCAACCTCGTCGAAGCCCTCGCGCTCGTCGGGCGGCGAGATGATAACGTCGCTGGTCACCTCGTTAAGATCATCCAAAAATACCTTGTAACGCAGCGCCGATAGTTTGTTGGGCGCCACCAGTTGCGCCTTGAAGCCGGTGCCCTGCCAGTTCTGCTTGTAGTGCTCGTTGATGTCGAAGGCGCGCATATAGATCACCTGATCGGCCTTGTTGAGCATCTCGGCGCGGGCGTATTTCTTTTTCAGGTCGGCCTTTTGCTGATCGGTCAGGCCCTTGGTATGACGCTCGAACCAGACGTCGATGGCGCCCTGGTTCTGCTCCAGCTCCACCATCCGCCCCTCGTACAGCAGCGGCACGATGGCACCATCCGCCACCGCCTGGTCGATGGCATAGGTGTGGATGATGCCGCCGAACTTGGCCACGTCGCTCTTCTCGCGCGTGAGCAGTGGTGTGCCGGTGAAACCGATGTAGCAGGCGCGCGGAAACATTTGGCGCATCCTCGCCGAATAGCCCCCGAGTTGCGTGCGCTGGGTCTCATCCACCAAAACGAAAATATCGGGCGAATCGTCGGTGAATTTCTTGAAATTGAGCGCCTTGTCGAACTTGTGCACCAGCGTGGTGACGATATGCGCCTTGTCATCGGCCACCAGCTCCACCAGGTGCCGGCCGCTCTCGGCCCGGTCGGGCGAGAGGCCGCAGGCGGCGAAGGTGTTGCCAAGCTGCTTGTCCAGATCCACCCGGTCGGTCACCAGCACGATGCGCGGATTCTTGATCTCCGGGTCCAGGGCCAGGGCGCGGGCCAGCATCACCATGGTCAGCGACTTGCCGGAGCCTTGGGTGTGCCAAACAATGCCGCCCCGGCGACGAAACTCCCCTCCCCCGCGAGCGGGGGAGGGGCCGGGGGAGAGGGCAGGCTCCACCTGCTTCACCCGCGCCACAATTTCGCGGATGGCGAAGAACTGCTGGTAGCGCGCAATCTTGCGCACCCCGCCATCGAACACCGTGTATTGCCAAGCCAGATCGAGCAGCCGCTCCGGGCGGCAAAGCGCATAGATCGTCCGATCCTGCTCCGTCACCTGCCTACCCACTACATACGGCTCCGGGTCACGCTCGCCAAACACCATGTCGAACAGCGATGCCTTGATCCGTTCGTCGAGTGGCCTTTCCAGCAAGGGCAGCAGTTCGCTATCGGCTATTTGTTCCTTCCACTTCGACCAGAACTTGGCCGGCGTGCCGGTGGTGGCGTAGCGGGCATCGTTCTTGTTCACGCCCAGCACCATCTGCACATAGGTGAACAGGCGCGGGATATATTCGTCGCGCTGGTTGCGGATGGTCTGCGAAATGGCCTGCTCGACTTCCACCTTGGGCGACTTGCACTCGATCACCACGAAGGGGATGCCGTTCACGAACAGCACGATGTCGGGCCGCGCCGTGTCGTAGCTGCGGGTGCGCTCCACCGAAAACTCGGCAGTCACGTGATAGACGTTATTTGCTGGGTTGCGCCAGTCGATATAGTTGAGCGTGAAGCTCTTCACGTCGCCCTCGATGGACTGCTCCAGCGCCACGCCCAGGGTCAGCAGGTCATAGACCGCCTCGTTGGTTTTCAGCAGGCCGTCGTACTTCACGTTTTTCAGGCGTTGGATGGCGCTCTGGATGTTCTCCTCGGAAAAGAGCCACACGCCGCCCTTGTGCTGGATGCGGTTCAGCTTCTTCAACTGCCCGCGCAGGATTTCCTCCAGCAGCACGTTGCCAGCCTTGCCGCCGCGAGCGGCCAAGGCTTCATCGGGCGTCAGGTACTCGAAGCCGAGATTGACCAGCACTTGCAGTGCGGGAATCTGCGAGAGGTATTTTTCGTCGAAGCGGAAGCCCCCGCCGAAATCATTGGTTGTCTCTAACATATGGTTGCCCTATACTGACATTCAAAGGTTCCCCCCCGATGACAAGAGACCAAGGGTCTCTCTCCGCAAGGAGTAGTCGGGGGGGTCAATTTTTTCAGGGCCCGAATACTCATCAGTAGTAATACCTCGTGCCCGTCTGGAAGATGTCGAATTCGCTGCGCACAGCGGGTTTGATCCGGTCGTAAAACTCGGTTTCTCCCTTCTGCCATTTCCTGAAAACCGCCCAGTTGCAGTAGTCCGCCACCTGCAATCCGTAATGCGAACGTGAGGCATGGTGCAGGATGCGGTAACGCATACCAGCGGGCAGCATTGCCGCCAGCGCCCCTTTGATGGCCTTCTCCACTGCCTGCCGTTTCTTCTGGATCGGGATGGTGTCGGTAATGACGATGACTTCGTCTACCGAGTTCTTTAGTTCGCGCGGAATAACGAATTTCAGCAGATGGCCCAACATCTCCGGATAGAACCGCTTGTCTTCCCTCAGCGCCGGCCCGGTCTTGGATTTCTCCACCACCAGGCAATCGATCCGCAGTGAATCCAGGTTGGCGGCGATCAATTCGAACACCCTGCGCCGCACTCGTGGGTTATCGTCTGCGCAATGGAAATACTCCGTATCCAGGCCGTATTCCAGGCAGTCGTGTTTGTAATCGTCCAGCGGGCCATGGGAAGGAAACGGCCGCCGAGTCGCCACGCTGGTCAGCACGAAGTGGCGCGTGCCGCTTGGGCTGAAATCGAAATTTCCACCTTCGTCCAGGAAGAGGTAGGCGCATTCGGCCATGGCTACGATGCCTCCGCTGCCGGCACCTTCACCCGCCATTGGCCGGTGAGAAGTTTTTGCATCAGGCCGCGTTTCTGGATTTTCAGCATTTCTGCGTAAGCGCTGAGGCTGGCAATTTCCTCGCGCAGCACATTGAGATACCGGGCAATAGCGGCCTGCTTGGTGATGTCAGGTAATAAAACTGAGACAGACTCGATATCAGCCTTCTGGATATTGGGCAAACCGGAACCGACACGCAGTGCCATTAACTGGTTCTGTCTGCCCTTGAGATAGTGGTACAGGTAAAGCACATCAACATCAGCGCGAAGACTCTTCAGTGCGTAGCAGTGCCCACCGCACCAGAAGTTGTTGCGATTGAAGTTGACGAAACCACAGGAGTTTCCCCTTCACTGATGGTGATGGTGTTTGCCTTGTAATTCCACGTAGTGGTTTTTCCTGACGGTCCGACACCGCCATTCAGCACGTAATACTCGCCATCCTCGACCATCGCATCCTTGTTCAGTTGCTGGCCTTTCCAGACCGTTGTGATGTCGGAGAGCAACACACGTCCCTCGTGGGCTGCGGGATGATGGCCCCGACTGATGATGCGGGACAGTTCGTGAGTGTAGTGACGTTCCTTCGCCGCGATCAGCCGCTCGGTTTTTTCGATGGCGGTGTCCCAGCATGCAAGGGTGCTAGCGACAGCCACCTGCTCTGTCTCGCTGGGCAGCGCGACCTTCGCGCCAGTAATGTCTGACTTACGAACATGAACGAGACTGGTCTTGAACCCGTGCGCTTTCCCCTCAATCTCCGATGTCACTTCTTCAAGTGTGTAGTGAAGCC
>JAJZRT010000442.1 GCA_021802595.1 Pseudomonadota bacterium | reverse complement strand
GGGCACGTCGATGGTGATCTACCGCGGCAAGACTGTTTAAGTCGCGACGGGAGACCGTAACAGCCCCCGTCGCCCGCAGGGCGCGGGGGCTTTTTGTTTGCCCGCGAATGGCGCGTGCGCTGAAAACGCGTCATTCGCGGATAAATAAGCCCCACTTTCAAGGAGCCTCCATGAGCAATATCGTCGATCAGTACCGCATCACCCAGGAACCCTATTACCGTCCCGTTGCCGACGAGGTCGAGCTGTACGAAGCCGCCTATTCGGTGCGCATGCCGATGATGTTGAAGGGGCCGACCGGCTGCGGCAAGACCCGCTTTGTCGAGTACATGGCGTACAAGCTCGGCAAGCCGCTCATCACGGTAGCGTGCAACGAGGACATGACCGCGTCCGACCTGGTCGGCCGCTTCCTGCTGTCCGCATCCGGTACCGAGTGGCAGGACGGGCCGCTGGCCATCGCCGCCCGCCATGGCGCGATCTGCTACCTCGACGAAGTGGTCGAGGCGCGCCAGGACACCACCGTGGTGATCCACCCGCTGACCGACAACCGCCGCGTGCTGCCGCTGGAAAAGAAGGGCGAGCTGGTGCATGCCCACCCGGACTTCCAGATTGTGATTTCCTACAACCCCGGCTACCAGAGCCTGATGAAGGATCTCAAGCAGTCGACCAAGCAGCGTTTCGGCGGCCTCGACTTCACCTATCCCGAGCACGCCATCGAAACCGAGATCGTCGCGCACGAATCGGGCGTCAACGCCGACATCGCCGGCAAGCTGGTGTCGATCGCCGAGCGCAGCCGCAATCTCAAGGGCCACGGCCTCGACGAAGGTCTCTCCACCCGCATGCTGATCTACGCAGGCTCGCTGATCGCCAAGGGCGTCAACCCGATGGCTGCCTGCCGTGTCGCGCTGGTGCGCCCGATCACCGACGATCCCGACATGCGCGACGCGCTCGACGCGGCGGTGTCGACGTTTTTTTGAGTAAGTAGTAAGTAGTGAGTGGTAAGCGGATAAAACCGCCCCGTCACCACTCACCGTTCACCACTCACGACTCACCAAATCATGTCGATCAAACTCGAAGACTACGCTGAACTGCTGGAAGACCTGTCCGAGCACACCCGCAGCGCGTTGAACGCGACGTGGCACGACGCGACCAAGGTGTTCAGTCCGCGTGGGCTGGACAACTACCTCAAAGGAGTGTCGGCCATACGCGGACTGGGCCGGGGCGATTCGCTGGTGGAAACCTGGATCGAGAAAGCGCCGCAGGTCGCCAAGGAAGTGGGCGAGGACGTGGTGGCCGATCTGGCGACCGCCTCGCTGATGCTGGCCTCGAAAACCTCGGGCGCGGTGATCGAACTGCTGCTCGCCAGCGCGCCGACCGCCGCCAACCGGCTGGGCGATGCGGAGCTGTTCCTCAAGTACCTGCAGTTCATCAACACCCTGATCGCGCAGGCGCCGCGCGGCGTGCGCCCGATGCTCGACAAGCTGGAAGTGCTGTTCCAGCATCTGACGCTGGGCGGCCTGCGGCGCTGGGCGCTGTGGGGCGCGCACGCGCACCGCACCAACTACGAGGAGCAGATCCGCTACTTCGGCCTGGAGTCGAAGGAATCGCTGGCGATGCTGCAGAAGGAGCGCAAGGGCACCCTCCTGGTCGACGTCCAGCGCCGCATCAACATGTACCTGCGCGCGCTGTGGGCACGCGACTTCTTCATGCGCCCGACTTCCGGCGACTTCGAGGCGCGCGAAGGCTACCGCCCGTATATCGCGGACTACCTGCTGCACCTGCCGGACGCCTACGACGACTGGACCGTCGAAGGGCAGGAGCCGGTATCGGGTCTCGAGCTCTATCGCGCCACTGCCGCGCACTGCGCCGCGCATGTGGTGGAAACGAAGCAGCCGATTTCCGCGGAAGCGCTCAACCCGATGCAGATGGCGGTGATCTCGGTGATCGAGGATGCCCGCGTCGAGGCCCTGTCGATCCGCCGCTTCCCGGGTCTGAAGCAGCTCTGGAGCAAGCTGCATGGCGCCACGCCCGCGATGGGGAACAGCGTGGGCGATTATCTCAACCGGCTGGCGCGCGCGCTGCTGGATGACAGCTACCAGGATGACGATGCTTGGATCAACGAGGGCCGCATGCTGTTTGCTGCAGCGCAGGACAAGCTCGACGCCAACCACACGTCGTGGGAAATCGGCGTGCAACTGGCGCACAGCCTGACCCAGAAAAAGATCCCGTTCAACCCGCGCACCGATGTGCTGAGCGCGCCGTATCGTGACGACAACCGCTACTTCTGGGAATTCGAGGAATTCGATTTCGACAAGGCGGCCGGCGCCGGCTATGAATCCGTCAAGCAGGTCCGCAAGAACGTCAGCGTGATGGAAATGATCAACGAGATCGACGTCGAGACGGCGGGCGACGATGCCGAGGAAATCTGGGTGCTGAGCACCGAGCTGTTCCCCTACGAGAATATCGGCGACGAGAGCAACGGCAAGTCGTTCAACGAGATGGAAGGCAAGGAGCCGGTGTCCGAGCCCTTCCATTATTCGGAATGGGACTACCAGATTCAGCTCGAGCGTCCGGCCTGGGCGACCGTGCTGGAGAAGCGCGCCAAGTCGGGTGACCTACAGGTGATCGACGAGATCACGTCCAAGTACAAGCGCGAGATCCATCGCATGAAGTTCCTGCTCGACGCCATGCAGCCGCAGGGCGTGCAGCGCATCCGCAAGCTGGAGGACGGCGACGAGATCGACATCAACGCGGCGATCGCCAGCTTCATCGACATCCGGCTCGGCAACCAGCCCGACCCGCGCATCATGATGCGCAGCGTGCGGAAGACGCGCGACTTCTCGATCCTGGTGCTGCTGGACCTGTCCGAGTCGACCAACGAGAAGGTGCAGGACCAGGAATACTCGGTGCGCGAACTCACCCAGCAGGCCTGCGTGCTGCTGGCCGACGCCATCAACAAGGTGGGTGACCCGTTCGCGATCCACGGCTTCTGCTCGGACGGCCGCCACGACGTCGAGTACTACCGCTTCAAGGACTTCGACCAGCACTGGGACGAAGTGCCGAAGGCGAAGCTCGCCGGCATGACCGGCCAGCTCTCGACCCGCATGGGCGCGGCGATCCGCCACGCCGGCCATCACCTGAAGCTGCAGCGCTCGGCGAAGAAGCTGCTTATCGTCATCACCGACGGCGAGCCGGCCGACATCGACGTGCGCGACCCGCAGTACCTGCGCTACGACACCAAGAAGGCGGTGGAGGAAGTCGCCCGCAACGGCGTCACGACCTACTGCATGAGCCTCGACCCGCGCGCCGACAACTACGTGTCGCGCATCTTCGGGCAGAAGAACTACATGGTGGTCGACCATGTGCAGCGGCTGCCGGAAAAGCTCCCGCTTCTTTATGCGGGTTTGACAAGGTAAGGGGGCTTTCGGCGCAGGCCAATGCCGGCATGGCCGGCGTTAAGCTGCGAAGCAGCGGCCGTAGGCACAAACTGCCGATGCTCTACGCCGGCCTGACGCGCTAAGGGTTGGCAGCAGTTTTCAGTGCAGGCTAACTTGCTTCAGCAAGTCAAGCTGGGGGGCGGTGGGGGGCGCTAAAAGCGCCCGCTGCCGTATGCGGGCTTGAGCCGCCAAAGCGGCCGTCAGAGCAATTCCTGCTGCGCAAAGACCGCCGGCAGCCGTTGAGGCGACTTGATGCGCAGCTGCTTGTTCACGTTCATGCGGCCGAAGACGACTTCGATGTCGCGCATCGCCACGCCGAATTCCTCGGCCAGAAAACGCACCATGTGATCCGTTGCCCTGCCCGCGCGCGGGGCTGCGGTGACGCTGATCTTGAGTTGGTGGCCCTTGGGCTTGCCGATGGCATCCTGTTTTGCACTGGGTTTGCCCAGCACATTGAGCACCAGCGTCTCGCCTTCCCAGTAGAAAAATGCCTGCCTGCTCACTGCGATGGACTTGCCGCCTTGGCGGCATGCCCGCTCAGCCACTCGGGCAGTTCACGTGACCCCGCATGGTCGAGGATGTACTGGCGCATCAGCTTGCGAATCACTTGCGATGAAGTGAGGTCTTGCTGGGCGCAGATGTCCTCGAAGATCTGTTTCTTGGTGGGGTCGATCAGGATCGTCATCCTGGCGGTACGGTTTTCCATGGAATGCCCTGAGTGTGCAAAATATGAACTGTATGACAATTGTATTATCATGCGAGTGTCATTGAATACAGTTTTGATCAATCGACATCTTTGCCATGGGTATCTGGCAAACTTTATAGGCCTTCCAGCACGTGTCCCATTCAGCAAACCTTGACCCCCTGTGCAGCTCCCCGCTGCTTGAACTGCCCGGGCAAGTGTCGGGCGAGCCGGTCAAGGTGCGCGTGCTCGAACCGGCGCAGAGCGACCCTGTGGCGCTCTATGAGCAGATCCTGACCGGCCGCTACGCCCGGCCT
>JAJZRT010000441.1 GCA_021802595.1 Pseudomonadota bacterium | reverse complement strand
GCATCTCGACGTCGAGCAGCACCACGTCGGGCAACAGGTCGTGCATCTTCTCCAGCGCATCGACGCCATCCTTCGCGCTGTCCACGCGGAAGCCTTCCCGGGTGAGCAGGCGGGTGGTGATCTTGCGCACGGTGAGCGAATCGTCGACCACCAGCACCAGCGGCGGCTGTAGCGCTGCGCTCACTTCCGCCGCTTCGGCAGGCGCCGTACGTTCCACGGCGGTACGCGGCAGGCTGGCCCAGCGCAGCGCCAGCGGCACCGGGTTGAGGATCAGGATCACGCGCCCGTCGCCGCGCACAGTGGCCCCTGCGACGCCGGTGATGCGCGCCATCTGCGGGCCGATGTTCTTGACCACGATTTCGCGCGTGCCCTCGATCGTATCGAGCAGCACCGCCGCCTGGCTGGAACCGCTTTGCAGCAGCACCACCGGGTTGTAACGCTGCACCTCGTGCACCGCCTCGGTATCGCCCAGCAGATGCGGCAGATAGGAGAACGGGTAGCGCGTGCCGCGCCACGTCAGTTCGCCGGCGGCCATCGCCTGCTCCAGCTCGTGCGGTTTCAGTTCCAGCACCTGCTGCACCAAGGGAGCCGGCAACGCGTAATCGTGCTTGGCCGCCTGGATCATCACCGCCTGGGTCATCGCCAGGGTAAGCGGCAGATAGATGTTGAAGGTGGTGCCGGCGCCCGGTACGGAGACGATGTCGATACGGCCGCCCAGTGCGGAGATCTCGCTCTTCACCACGTCCATGCCGACGCCACGCCCCGCCACCTCGGTCACCGCCTCGGCAGTGGAGAAGCCGGCGGCAAAGATCATCTGCGCCAGCAGGGTTTCGGTCGGCTCGACGCCCGGCAGCAGCAGGCCGTTGGCCTCCGCCTTTTCACGGATGCGCGCGTAGTTGAGGCCGGCGCCATCGTCCTTCACGGTCAGCATCATCTCGTTGCCGGTCTGGCGGGCCGCCAGCACGATCTCGCCGAACTCGGCCTTGCCTGCCCCACGACGCACCTCAGGGGCCTCGATGCCATGGGCCAGGGCGTTGCGCAGCAGATGTTCCAGCGGCGCGGTGACCTTTTCCAGCACTGAGCGGTCGATTTCGAGATCGCCGCCCTGGATGTCGAGCTGGGCGCGCTTGTCGACGTCGCGTGCCGTCTGGCGCACGGTGCGGTACAGGCGCTCGGCCACTGAATACAGCGGCACCATGCGCACCCGCAGCAGATCCTGTTGCAGTTCGCGGTTCAGACGCGTCTGCTGGATCAGCGCGGCATCGGCCTCGCCGAGGCGCGCCAGCAGGATGTGCTGCACGGTGGAAATGTCGTTCACGCTTTCGGCGAGGAAGCGGGTGACTTCCTGGAAACGGGTGAAGCGGTCGAACTCCAGTGGGTCGAACTGCTCGGCCGCACCCTGGGTCTGGAAGGTCGCCTGCATCTGCGACTCGGCCTGGATCTCGACTTCGCGGATGTGGCCGCGCAGGCGCACCAGCGCTTCGGACAGCTCGTTGACGTGGCGCTTGAACGCGAACACTTCGCTCTCGATCCGCGAACGCGCGATCGCCACTTCGCCGGCCTGGTTGACCATGCGGTCGATCCAGTCGGCGCGGACCCGCAGGGTCAGGGCATTGCTGTCACGCGTGACCGGCGTCGGGGCCGCAAGCGGATCGGCCGTCGTGGCCGTTACCGTGGTCGTGGATTCGGCACGGTCCAGCACCGGCTCGACCGGCGCTGCCAGCGGCGCCGCCGCATCTTCGATCGCCGGTGCGAGGTCGCCCAGTTTCAGGCGTTCCACGGCATCAGCCAGACGGTCGAGCTGCGCTTCCAGCGTATCGAAGACGTCTGCACCGGTGCTCAGATGCCCTTCGATCACCGCGATCACGCGCGACTCCATCACGTGCGTCAGTTCGCCCAGGCGCATCGCGCCGACCATGCGCGCGCTGCCCTTGATGGTGTGCAGGTTGCGACGCAGCGCATCGCGCGGTCCCGCGCTGCCAGGCGCATCTTTCCAGGCACGCAGCTGCGCGCTGGTATCGGGCACCAGCGTGTCCGCCTCCTCGAGGAAGATCGGCAGCAACTGCGGGTCGATTTCATCGGCCACTTCGCGCCGCTCGAAGATGGGGGCCGGCGTGGCAGGCTTGAAGTCCGGGATCAGCGCGCTCACATCCGGCAGACCGGGGGTCGCATCGGCCGGCTCGACGGAATCGGCAGCTTCGGCAGGCATTTCTTCCTGGAGGCCTGCCGCTTCCGGCATCTCGGCGGTTGTCACGGCAGGCTCGTCCTGCACCTCGTTCAACGTCTCGGGTTCCGGTTCGGACGCCAGCGGGGCCTGCTCATCCTCGAGCTCCCCCAGCGTGGCGATCAGGTCGGCCGCCCCCTCGGGCAGCTGGCCGCGTTCGATGCTCTCGATCATGTCGCGCAAACGCGCAACGGCGTCCTGGACCAGCGACAGATGCGAAGACGGCAGGGGAACGTGCGCGAAGCGGTTCCAATACTGTTCGAGGGCATGCGACAACTCGGACAGGACCGCGATGCCGGCCGTGCCCGCAATCCCGCCCAGGGTATGTACCGCGCGGCGCGCATGCTCGCTGACCGCGCTGTTCGCCATTTCGGCGTGACGTTCGGCTTCTTCGCTCAATACGGCCAGGCGCTGATGCGCCTCGGTCATGAAAATCTCGTACAGCCCGGCGGAGAGGCAAACCGGCCCGATGCAGATCTCGTCCGGCACATACGATCCCCTGGGAACATCCGCGCCCTGGGGATCGGCATCGCCTTGTGCGACAGCCTGTTCTACCGGCTCTTCCGCATGCGCAGGTTCGATTTCTTCCTCGAGGGCCGGCTCGATGTCGAACGACACCACGGGAGCCGCATACTCGATGATCGCGCCCACCGCCGGCATGGGTGACTCCATCCGGGGCGCTTCGGCCTCGGGCACGACGTCGTCCATGCTGGCCGATTCGGCATCTGCCTTCGCTTCGCTCCCCTGATCGCCGGTCCAGGATTCAATAGTGACGGCGGCGATCTCCCCCATCGCTTCAATTCCGTGTGCGGTATGAGCCTCTGCATGCACGACGGCAGGCTCGACCGCCGACAGATCCAGCCATTCGTCTTCCGCTTCGACATCGGTCGCCACGTCCGTTCCGACCGCCACGTCGATCCCCCCCGGCGTCCCGGTTTCCGCAAGCACTTCAGGCAAGCCGGCTTCGTTCGCGACCGGCGTTTCCGCAATGAGCTCGATCGCAGGAGCCACCGGGACCGGCGCCGCATCCAGCGGTTCACCCTGTGCCACCCGATCCACCGCGGCCAACAGGGCGGGAACCGGCAGGCTCACGGACTGATTGGCCTGCAACGCATTCACCCAGTCCTGGAACACGCCGCGCGCACGCCCGACCAGACGCAACAGATCACCGCTGGCCGGCTTCTTCTCGGCCAGCCAGCCATTCATCAACTGCTCATGCCGCCATGCGGCCTCGCCCAGTTCGTTGAGGCCGACCATGCGCCCGCTGCCCTTCAGCGTGTGGAAGCCGCGGCGGATGACCGTCAGGGAGGCCTGGTCGTCGGGGTTGCTCTGGCAGGCGTCGCAGGCTTCGCCCAGGGTAGCCAGCACCTCGTTGGCCTCCTCCAGGAAGATTTCCAGCAGTTCCGCCTCGGCCCCTTCGGGAACCGCAACCAGCAGCAGGTCTTCGGCAGGCGCCTGGTCGCCCGCCAGGCGGGTTTCCGCTTCCGGTTCGGTCGCAGCCACCGCCGGCTGGGCACTTTCGATGACGGCACCGTGTGTGGACAGGTCCGCAGCGACAGCAGGCGCCGCAGCCGGCTCGGCCACCGCTTCGATTGTCACGGGAATTTCCAGCGCAGCCCGTTCGGGCAAGGCCAGCCTGGTCAGGGCGGCGATGTCGGCATCCAGCGCCGGCGGCGCGGCGGCCGCATCCTTGCAGGCTTCGAGCGCGGCATGGGTCTGCTGTTTCAGCGTGGCGTCGTCGATCAGCTCGGCGTCGCGGCTGAGTTCGGTCAGGATCTCAAGGAATTTTTTTTTTGTAGCGTCGCCGGGTTGATCGCGCCACGCCACATAGCTTTCCTGGACCCCGGTCTTGCGGCTGGGCAGGCCCGATTCAACGGTATCCTCGAACGCGCTTTCGTCAGCGCTGTCGGCATCGATCACGCCGAACTCGATCAGCACGGGGCGCAGAATCCTGATGGCGTCGGCGCGGCCGGCACAATACGATTCGATATAGAGACCCAGGCTGGAGAAGGCGTCGGCCAGTCGTTGCTGGGTCTCCTCGTCGGGATGGCCTTCGCTGACAAACGACTGCACGGTGGCGGTGGCTGCGCCCAGAAGGCTCGCGGCGTCGGGCAGTTCGAGCATGGTCAGCGCGCCCTGCGCCTGCTGCGCCAGCGCGGGCAGACCGGCCAGCGCCTCGCGCTCGCCGGCATCGCGGAAGAAGGCATCC
>JAJZRT010000440.1 GCA_021802595.1 Pseudomonadota bacterium | reverse complement strand
GCGAGCTACGCCGACGGCTTGGTGCTGCTGGCTGCGTTCGAGCAGCCGCTGCGCTTCGTGGCCAAGGCGGAACTGCGACGCAAGAGGTGGTTCGCGCGCTGCCTGCTTGGCCTAGGTGTGGTGTTCGTCGAGCGCATCGACGCGCCGCGCAGCATCGACGATGCTCGTCGCCTCGCCGACGTCGCGCGCAGCGGCGGCAATCTTTGCATGTTCGCGGAGGGAACTTTCCGTCGCGCACCGGGGCTGCTGGCCTTTCACCTCGGCGCGTTCAGCGTGGCCGTGCAGGCCGGCGTGGCCGTCACGCCGATGGCAATTCGCGGGACACGCGAATTGCTGCCCGACGGCATTTGGTGGCCGCGGCGCAGTGCGCTGGACCTCGTGGCTGGCGAGCCGCTGCAGGCGCCAGTTGGCGCAGCCGACGAATTCGCGGCTGCCGCGCGACTGATGCGCAGCAGCCGCGAATTCGTGCTGCGCAGCCTCGGCGAGGCCGACGCTGCTCATGTGGTCGTTCCAGTGTAGGTATGCGCGACGCGGACGCTGCATCGGCCGCGTCCGTTCATGATCCTGCATAGCATCAAGCTGCCGATCAAGCCCGCGCGGGCCCGGCACAGGTATGCGGAGACGCCACCAGGACCGGCTGAGGCTCATTGTCGGCTGGGCCGCCGAGATGCTTCCACATTGGACGCTGGAAGGCGATGCGCCTTGTGAAAGTTGATGCGCTTCGGGTGAGCCCGTTGGCTACAGTTTGCCCCAGGAGCCGATCCAGAGAGGCCATGAGCCTTTCGAACTGATCAGCGATGTAGGGGACGTCTTTTGCCTCGTGAGGTTCAACATCGCGCCTGCTGCACCTCAACGATCACCTTCGCGATGATCTTCGCGCCGGCGCCAGCCGTACGGTTGCGCCGGCGCATAGCCATAGGGTACCGGTGTGTAGACGTAGGCCGGCGGCGGGGGTGGCGGAGCGTACACGACGGAAGGCTGCACATAGACTGGGGCGGGGGGAGCAGCTGCAATATACGGGGAAGCTAGCATCCCAGTGGCCAGCCCGGCAAGGAAAGCAACGGGACCTTCACCAGGATCATGACCGCCATCGGCCCACGCCGGTAGCGGCATGCAAAAGCTGACTGTCAAGGCGCTGACCAAGGCGATTCGGGAACTACCCATTTTTTTCACGACGCACTCCGATGGTAAACACAGGCGAAAAGTTTATCGTGTAGCGACGCGAGCGGCCCATGCTGGGAGCACGCTAGTCATTATGGGCCCCAACAGGCAAGTCGGCGGGGGTCGATCTCCGTCCGATGCGCAGGTTGCAGGCAAGCGTCCTGCCGAGCTACATGGAGGCTGTCTGAATTCTTGTGTTCAAGGCGCTGGGAGGCTTGTCCACGGCTTGGCCCTCACCGATCCGCGCATGCGCCTTTCCCGCACTCGGCTCTTCCCGAAGGCCGAACGCGTCACGTGCGTTGCTGTGCCCAGGAACGAGTGATCCGCACTGCCGGCAGGGGGTAGCGAGCCGTCACCGCATCGAACCAATCCCACCCTGCGCGGCGCGAGCATTCGACCACCGTCTTGGCAGATCGGCCCGCCTTGACGCTTAAGCCCGATCTGCAGTGAGTCGACCATCCGATGGCGCCAACCCCGGCAGCCTGGGTGGTCGGGCTGCGCATGCACGTGGACTTCTGACGCTTTCAGAGGTGGCATGAACAACTCACCCCAAGATGGGCGTCACTGACGCAGATTTGCCCCATAGGCGCACAGTGCTGCGTTCACTGTCAATGCTCGGCCATCTTCTCTTCATACGCCAGCGTCGCAACGGGGGCACAACAAAACCTATCCCACAGGGCCCCCGTCAAGCCGGTCCTCGAAGGCATCAATGCGCCGCCTTCCTTCGTCGATCGCCGCGTTCAACATCACATCGTACGTGCTCTCAGGACGGTCCCCGTAGTCCCTGTAGCCGATGCCATCGATCGAGTAGGTCCAGGTCCATTGGCCGTCGACCGTCGACCGAACCCTGATCGTGATTGTGTGCCCTCTATACTCGCGGTATATGATGGCTTCCGTCATGAGTTGCCCCCCACTGCCGAATTCTAATTTGTGTCCACGAGGCCTCGCCGTGCATGGCTCTGATAAGCACTGCGGTGGAACCTCGTCGAAGTCACGGCGCCAATCCGCAATCACGCAGCGAGCCTGGTGCAGGGGCTGGAACTGCAGCGGCGCCCGCTCCACCGCAGCTCGCCGGACCTTCTTGCGCTTGCGCACATCCAGCCGGGCTTCACTGTACAGCCGATACACACAGGCTTGTGGTTGACGCCGGGACACTCCGGCTGCAACAGATCGTGGATGCGCCGGTAGCCGAAGCGGGCAGCGTACCTGCGCGACCTCCACGATCTTGCCTTGCAGCGCAGCGGTCTGCGCATCGGGCTGCGGCGGATGGCGGTAGCTGTCTCGGGATAGCCCCACGAGGCGGTACGCGCGACGCTCCGACAAGTGATGCGATGCTCCTCGACCACCTTGCCGATGACCTCGCCTTTGGCCTATGGGGCTAGCACTTTACCCCGAAGACGCCCTTGAGCGCATGGATATCGAGATGCGCCTCGGCCAGCAGCTTCTTGGGCTTGGCGTTTGCCGCTTCCAACTCACGCAGCCGCGCTGCCTCCGATGCTTCCATTCCGCCGAACTTGGCGCGTCACTTCGACACCGTCGGGTCGCTGACGTCGCCAGAGCGGCACACCTACCTGACCGGCGTCCCGGCCGCGGCCTAACGCAGAAACCCGATGATCCGCTCTTCGGTGAATCGGCTCGTCCTTATGTCCATCAGTCTCCATGTTGATGGATTCCACTTCGTCCAGCTTTGTACGACCAGCGTCAGGTCACGTCATAGTGGACGGTGCGCAGGGGTAGCCGCCCCTACGCAGGGCTTCAGCGTGCCGCCGCCGGCAAGCTCGCTTCAGCCCTCTTGACGCCGTGGCGTGTCGCATACAGAAGCGCCGTGAGCAGCAGGCTAGCCAGCGCCAGCGCCACGTACACCATGTATCCGCGGGCGTAGCCCACTGCGCCCATGCTCTCGGCGATGCGACCAAGCAGCGGCGGCACGACAAAGCCGCCCAGCGCACCCAGCCCGCCAACCCAGCCCGCGGTGCCACCGACGGCATCGGGGACGTAGTGAGGCACGAGCTTGAACACCGCGGCATTGGCCACCCCCATGCCGGCAGCCACGCACACCTCGCCGAGCACCGACAGGGCGAAGCTCGACGCTGCCGACATCAGCGCGGCGCCGAGCAGCAGCACGGCGAAGGCGGCGAAGGCCACCTTCTCGCCACCCAGGCGGTCGGACCAGCCGCCGCCGGGAACGCGGATCAGCGACGAGAACAGGGAAAAGCCCGCGGTCAGCCCGAGCGCGACCCAGTGTGGCGCGTGGTAGTAGCTGGACCAGAACATCGGCAGCCAGGCGGTCAGCGCGAGGAAACCACCGAAGGAGGTGAAGTACAGCCCCACCAGCGGCCAGGTCCTCCAGCTCGCAGCGGAGTCCAGCAACGCGCGCGAGATGCTGGGCGCCGGGAACAATTCCTGCCCCTGCTGCAGCGCGGCCGCGCGCGCCTGCGCCGGCGCCCGGCCGCGGCGCAGCAACTGGAAGTACGGCGCGTCGAAGCCCAGCACGATGTACAGCGCGATGCCGGCGAACACGATGACCAGGGACACGAAGTAGCCGACCCACAAGCCTCCGGCCGCGATGATCAGCGGCAGGACGATGGCCACCAGCCCGGGCGAGGTATTGCCGAACCCGGCATAGAACGCCAGCGCCTTGCCCTGCTGCGATTTCGGCGACCAGTAGGAGACCTGGCCGATACCCACCGAGAAGGTCGCGATGCCGCAGCCCCCCAGCGCGCCGAAGCCCAGCAGCATGGGGTAGGAGCCTGCACCGAGGTGCGCCGGGTACAGGGTCAGCAGCATCCAGTACAGCCCGCCGATACCGACCAGCGAGGCCAGCAAGAGGACCAGGAACGGCAGCTTGCCGCCGTTGCGGTCGACCCAGGCGCCGAAGGGGATGCGCAACAGCGAGCCAGTCAGCATGGGCATGGCCACCAGCAGCCCGACCTGCGCCGGGCTCAGGTGCATGACCTGGATGAAACTCTGGGCCGTCGGCCCGAACAGGGATACCGCGCCGAAGCCGATGAAAAAGCCGATCGTGGCTCCGATCAGCGAGCGCTGCGCACTGCCGCGCACCAGGCTCGCTCCACTCGCATTGCTTTGCATGCCGCGTCTCCAGGCTGCCTCTCGATGCGGCAAACCATAGGCCCGGCGCGCAGCAGCGGCCATCCGCTGAAAGTACAGGTGCGGAGCGCCCGCGCCTAGCTCGAAGGGACTACTCCGGTCTGCGAGCGGCGCGCTCAGCCGTGGCTCAGCGCCCAGATGGCGGCCTGGGTGCGCGAGCTGACGTTG
>JAJZRT010000439.1 GCA_021802595.1 Pseudomonadota bacterium | reverse complement strand
CATGTGCAACACCTGGCTGCAGGCCGCCGAGGTGCTTGGCTTCAACGTCCACGTGTCGACCCCGCCCGGCTACGAAGTCGAGCCCGAGCGCGCCAACCTCTACGGCACCGACCATTTCGAGAGCTTCGCCGATCCGATGGACGCCTGCCGCGGCGCCGACCTCGTGACGACCGACGTGTGGACCAGCATGGGCTGGGAAGCGGAAAACGACGAGCGGATGAAGGCCTTCGCCGACTGGCAGGTCGACGCCGACATGATGCGGGTGGCCAAGTCCGACGCCGTCTTCATGCACTGCCTGCCGGCGCATCGCGGCGAGGAGGTCACCGCCGAGGTGATCGATGGTCCGCAATCGGTGGTGTGGGACGAGGCCGAGAACCGCCTGCACGTGCAGAAGGCGTTGATGGAATATCTATTGTTAGGAAAAATCGAATCATGAACATCGCCTACTTCAAGGACATGGATTCGCTCTATGTCGAGATCAGTCCCGAAAATCCCGCTCAGGCCTGGGAAGCGCACGAGGGCATCGTGCTCAACCTGTCGGAAGACGGCCGCGTCGTCGGCATCGAAATCGAAAAGGCGAGTCAGGCGACCAACCTCGACATCCTGAAGATCGGCGGCTTCCCCGGCCAGATCGAGATCATCGACAAGAACCAGTCCGGTTCCACCCATTGAATTCACACACCATGAGCGACATCAAGAAAGTAGTACTCGCCTATTCCGGCGGCCTCGACACTTCGGTCATCCTGAAATGGCTGCAGGACACCTATCAATGCGAGGTGGTGACGTTTACCGCCGACCTCGGCCAGGGCGAGGAACTCGAACCGGCGCGCGCCAAGGCGCTGCAGTTCGGCATCAAGCCCGAGCAGATCTATATCGACGACCTGCGCGAGGAATTCGTGCGCGACTTCGTGTTCCCGATGTTCCGGGCCAATACCGTGTACGAAGGCGAATACCTGCTCGGCACCTCGATTGCGCGGCCGCTGATCGCCAAGCGCCTGATCGAGATCGTCAACGAAACCGGCGCCGACGCCATCTGCCACGGCGCCACCGGCAAGGGCAACGACCAGGTGCGCTTCGAGCTCGGCGCCTATGCGCTGAAGCCCGACGTCAAGGTGATCGCCCCCTGGCGCGAGTGGGATCTTTTGAGCCGCGAGAAGCTGCTCGCCTATGCCGAGAAGCACGGCATTCCCATCGACATGAAGCACCGCCAGGGCGGCTCGCCGTATTCGATGGACGCCAACCTGCTGCACATCTCCTACGAAGGCCGCCACCTCGAAGACCCCAATGCCGAGGCCGAAGAGGACATGTGGCGCTGGACCGTGTCGCCCGAGAAGGCGCCCGACCAGGCCGAATACATCGAACTGAGCTACGCCAAGGGCGACGTCGTCGCGATCAACGGCCAGACCATGAAGGCGCACGAAGTGCTGGCCAGGCTGAACGAGATCGGCGGCAAGCACGGCATCGGCCGGCTCGACCTGGTGGAAAACCGCTACGTCGGCATGAAGTCGCGCGGCTGCTACGAAACCCCCGGCGGCACCATCCTGCTGAAAGCCCACCGCGCCATCGAATCGATCACGCTCGATCGCGAAGTCGCCCATCTGAAAGACGACCTGATGCCGCGCTACGCCAGCCTGATCTACAACGGCTACTGGTGGTCGCCCGAACGGAAAGCGCTGCAGGTGCTGATCGACCATACCCAGCAGCACGTCAACGGCACGGTGCGGCTGAAGCTCTACAAGGGCAACGTCATCGTGGTCGGCCGCGATTCGAAGACCGATTCGCTGTTCGACTCGACCATCGCCACGTTCGAGGACGACGCCGGCGCCTACGACCAGAAGGACGCGGGCGGATTCATCAAACTCAATGCGCTGCGCATGCGCATCGCAGCCAAACTCGACTCCAAGAGGAAGAAATAACATGTCCCAGTTCGACAATGTCGCCGTCACCAAGCAGGCCAACGTCTATTTCGACGGCAAGTGCGTGTCGCACACCGTGCAGTTCCCCGACGGCAGCAAGAAATCGGTTGGCGTGATCCTGCCGTCCACGCTCACCTTCAACACCGGCGCGCCGGAAACCATGGAAACCGTGGCCGGCAACTGCCGCTACAAGCTGCAGGGCGGCGACTGGAAAACCTGCCATGCCGGCGAGTCGTTCAAGGTGCCGGGCAATTCCAGCTTCGACATCGAGGTGTCGGGCGAGCCGTATCACTACGTCTGCCACTTCGGCTGATTGCGCAACCGACCATGACCACCGTCACTGTCGTCAGGAAGGCGGGCCGCATCGCCATTGCGGCGGACACGCTGACCAAGTGGGGGGGCGGCAAGGAGTCCGCACACTACGTGGCGAACCATGAAAAGATCATCCGCGTCGGCGACAGCCTGGTGGCGATCACTGGGTCGGCGACGATGAAGCTGATCCTGGCGGATTATTTCGACAGCCTGGAAACGCCACCCCGGCTCGATTCGGTGGCGGAGATTTTCCGTGTGTGGAACACCCTGCATGCGGCGCTGAAGGAGCAGTATTACCTGCAGCCTGGCGAGGACAAGGACGACGAACTCGAGTCCAGCCGCATGGACGTGCTGGTTGCCAACCCGCGCGGTATCTTTGGCGTGGCGGCGCACCGCACGGTGCAGGAGTTCACGAGGTTTTATGCCTACGGCAGCGGCAGTCCCTACGCGTTGGGGGCAATGTACGCGGCCTGGCGGGCACCCTCGCTCGACGCCGAGGCCGTGGCGCGGCTGGGCGTGATGGCGGCGGCCGAGTTCCATGACGAGTCGGGGCTGCCGGTGCAGTCGTTTGTGATGGATGTTGAGGAGTAACCATGCCGAGTTTTGACATCGTGTCCGAAGTCGACAAGCAGGAAGTGCGCAACGCGGTCGACCAGGTCAACAAGGAAGTATCCACCCGCTTCGATTTCAAGGGATCGGACGCCCGCGTCGAGCAGGCCGATTACGTGCTGACGGTCTACGCCGACACCGAATTCCAGCTCGACCAGGTGCAGGACATCCTGGCGCAGAAGCTCGCCAAGCGCGGCGTCGACGTGAAATGTCTCGACGTCGGCAGCGTCGAGAAGGTCTCGGGCAACAAGGTCAAGCGCAGCGTGACGGTGAAGACCGGCGTCGAAACCGAACTGGCGAAGAAGATCGTCAAGTGCATCAAGGACAGCAAGCTCAAGGTGCAGGCCAGCATCCAGGGCGATACCGTGCGCGTGTCGGGCGCCAAGCGCGACGTGCTGCAGGACACCATCGCGCTGGTGAGAAAGACCATCACCGATTTCCCGCTGCAGTACCAGAATTTCCGTGACTGACAGACAGGAGGCGCACATGGCCAGGGTCCTGGTTCCGCTGGCGGACGGCTGCGAGGAGCTCGAAGCCGTCACGATCGTCGATCTGCTGCGCCGCGCCGGCATCACCGTGGTGACGGCGGGCCTGAGACCCGGCATCGTCAAGGCCAGCCGCGGCGTGCAACTGGTGCCGGATGTCACGCTCGATGCGGCCCTGCAGGATGACTACGACATGGTGGTGCTGCCGGGCGGCATGCCGGGCGCGACGCACCTGAAGGAGGATGTGCGCATCCTGGATATGCTGAAACGAATGGCCGCAGCCGGGAAATACACGGCCGCCATCTGCGCTGCGCCCATGGTGCTCGCCGAAGCAGGCGTGCTGCACGGCAAACAGGCGACCAGCTACCCCGGCTTTCTCGACGCGTTGTCCGGCGTGACCGTGAGCACCGCTGCGGTGGTGCAGGACGGCAAGGTGCTGACCTCGCGCGGCCCCGGCACGGCGATGGATTTTGCGCTGGCGCTGGTGGAAACGCTGGCGGGCGCCGACAAGCGCCAGCAGGTCGAGGCTGCCCTGGTCAGGCCGTAGCCAGACGCGCGCCGCCGTTGTGTCTTATCATTCAGAACCATAGCCCAGCCGATCCGGAGACTGTCATGCAGATTCGCGAAATTCTCACGCTCAAAAGCGACACCATCTACAGCATTGCGCCGACCGATTCAGTCGCGAGCGCCGTCGATAAATTGGTGAGCCTGGGCGTCGGGTCGCTGGTGGTGCTGAAAAACGGCGAGATGGTGGGACTCCTGACCGAGCGCGACGTGGTGCAGGGCATGGTCAAGCAGGGTTGCGACCTCAAGGATGCCGAAGTCAGCACCATCATGGTCACCGAGCCGGTGGTGGCCAATGCCGACGACTCGGTCGACTATGCGCGCGACGTGATGACCAAATCGCACATCGGCCACCTGCCGATCCTCGACGGCAACAAGCTGCTCGGCATTATTTCCTTCCACGACGTGGCGCGCGCCTGCCTCAAGGAAGCCAACTTCGAGAACAGCCTGCTGAAGCGCTATATCAAGCACTGGCCGGAATAAACGGGTGGCGGGTTCCCCCTCTCCCGCTAGCGGGAGAGGGAGCAAAGGCCGGGCCCGAACCGATCAACGG
>JAJZRT010000438.1 GCA_021802595.1 Pseudomonadota bacterium | reverse complement strand
AGTCCTTGTTGCCCTTCGCATCCGCAAATGGCTGCCAAAACCTGTTGCCGATGGGTGAATTGCTCATGCTGCCGGCGGCCACCACGCCCGGCAACGCGCGCAAGCGCGCAAGCAGGATGGCATCCATGGCGCGCAGTTCGCGTCCACCTGGATACAGCGCCACGGGCGGACTGAACGACAGGTCGAGTACGTGCGCGGTGTCGAAGCCAAAGCGCACGCCGTACAACTTGTGCTCACGACCGACGAACGACAGCGCCACCACCAGCAACAGCGTCGCCAACATGGCCTGCACCACGACCAGAACACGGCTGACACGGCCCGCTGCGGGGCCCTGACCTGCGCGCGTTCCGGTTACCAGCACGCGTATCGCTGCCTCACCACGCATGTGCCAGAACGCGATCGTCATTGCCAGCACCATCGCCAGCAACCCCGCAAGCAGCCCGAATCCCAGACTGCGCGCCGTGGGCGCAACGTGGGTGACGGTACCGAACCAGAATGTGTGTTCGATCAGGTGGATGTTGATCCAGCGCAGCACCAGCACGGCAACGCCGCAGCCAAAGACGATGCCCACCGTCAGTACCAGCACGCATTCCGCCAGCAGCGGCAATGCGATACGTGGACCTGTCGCACCCAGCGCCTGGCGTGTCGCATACGCATGGCTGTGGCCGATCGTCCGCAGCATCACCAGGTTGGTGATGTTCACGCCGGCCAGCATCAGCAGGGCCAGCGCGCAGAAGAACACGAGATCCACGACCTGCCGGTACTGCGACACGATGTTCGACGCCAGCGAACGCACACTGAAGTGCTCAGGCTGCTTGCTCATGTCGCCGTGCCGACGCATCCATGCGTTGATGCGCGCATCGACTGCGGCGCTGGCCTCCGCCTGCGTCACTCCGGGGCGCAAGCGCGCAATTACCGTGACATAGGCGTCGCTTGCTTCGGCTTCTTGCAGCGAGATGGGGAGCAGCAGCCCCACCCGCATCGGCATGCGGAACGACGCCGGCAGCACGCCGACGATGGTGTGCGGCACGCCATCGACATCGAGCGTCTTGCCTAGCGCGTCTGGCTGCCCGGCGTACAGGCGCTGCCACAGGCCATGGCCGAGAATCACCGCCGTAGGTCCATGCGCCGTCGATTCGGCTGCAGTGAAGTTGCGCCCCAGCGCCATGGTGACGCCCAGCGTCGCCAGGTAGCCCCGGTCCACGGGCAGCGCATCGGCCATCAGCGGTTCACCGCCCGCAGCCAGATTCACCGCATGCGACCACCCGGCACTGAAGCCTATCGACTGCACGACCTGTAGCCCGCGCAGCGCTGCGACGCGCCGCGCCGGCAACTCGACCCAGGGCGCCGTCGCATCGACCGGGCCAGCCACGACCAGCTGCTTCGATGCCTGATAAGGCAACGATTTCAGTACCACGCCATCGAGCAGTACGAACGTCGCCGTGCACAGCCCAAGGCCCAGCGCCAGCGTTAGCCCAGCCAGCAGCACGAAGCCGGGTCGGCGCAAACTGGCGCGCCAGCTCTGCGCGATTTCGCGCAGCAGGATCCCCGCGTTCATGACCGCATCCTTCATAACGGGTGCACGCTCACTGGGCGCTGTCATTCAAGGTCACCGTCGGTGGTGTGCGCGCTGCGCGCAGTGCCGACGGCAGCGCAGCCAGAAGTCCGGTCGCCAGCAGCACGACCCAGGTCAGCACCAGGCTCCAGGGATGCATCCAGCTGGCGCCCAGTCCGCGCAGGACAGCGCGCGCCATCAGGCCCAGCAGCGCCGCCAGCATGCTGCCCAGGACCAAGCCGATCAAGGTGCGAAGGAGTGCGTCGCGCAGCACCAACATCAGCAGTCGCGACGGCGCGGCGCCCAGTGCCAGGCGCACGCCGAACTCGCGCAGCCTGGCGCTATTCGCAACGCTGGTCACCGCAAACAGTCCGATCGCCGCCAGCGCCAGCGTCGCCACGGCCAGCATCAGCACCAACCTGGCGAAGAGCCACAGCGACCCGACGACATACGGCGCCCCCTCCGACAGTGCCTGCAGTCCGCCGATCGCCAGGCCCGGTGCCACCCCGTGGACCGCGGTGGCAACCTCCGCCGCGGACAAGACATGGCCGGGCCGCATGCGCACGACGAAATACAGCGACGACAGGTCCATCCATGGCATGGATGCATAGGCCGATCGTGTCAGCGACAGCCACACAGCCGGCGCATGCGGATCGCCAGCGGTGAACGTATCGCTGACGACGCCCGCCACCGCCATCCCGATCTTGCGATGGTCACGCCCGGAAAGTTCCAGATGCCGGCCGACCGCTGCACCACGCAGATAACGTGCGGCGAACGCCTCACTGACCCAGGCCAGAGGCTGCGCCTCCGGGTCCGCTGCGCCAAGGACACGACCCTGCAGCGTCGGCACGCGCAACGCCTGCGGATAGTCGCCCGCGAACCAGTGCACCCAGGCCATCGCGGACTGGCCGCCCGGCGTCGTGAAACCCAGTCCTTCGCTGTCGTTGAACCAGCGTGTGTCGCTGGCGCCTGCCGACTGTGCGCCGGGAATACCCTGCAACCGCGCGATCACGTCGCGCATCAGCTGCACGCGGCTTGCGATGTCAGGGTAGCGCGACTGTGGCAATACCAGGTGGAACTGGTACGCATCGTTCACAGCGTAGCCGCGCGGCGCGTTGCTGGTATGCAGGGCCGCGGCGCAAAACAGCAGCCCGACGGCCACCAGTGCCGTGGCCAGCATCGTCTGGACGACCAGCAACAGTCGGCTGCTGCGTGAGGCACCACGATCGTGGCCGGCACCCGCGGCACCATGCAGGCTCTGCAGCGCACTGCCATCGCGCCGCACGCGCAAGCTGGCGGCGGTCGTGCTGGCAATGACGACCACGATCGCCAGGGCCGCCACGATGAACAACACACGGGTCCAGGGCCCCAGAACCGGCGCGTCGCTGGACTGCGCATCCAAGATCGCCTGCACGAGATGCGAGGCCCCGTCTCCCACGGCGACACCCCCCACGCAACCGACCGCGACCACCAGCAGCGCCTCGCTCCATGCGCCCAGCAAGAGGCGGCCTGACGCGGCGCCGAGCGCAGCGCGCAGTGCCAGGCCCTGCCGGTGCTGCTGCGCGCGCGCCAGCATCAGGTTGGACAGATTGACGGCAAGCACCAGCAGGAGTCCCGCATTGAGCAGCAGCCCCAGCACAAAAAGTCCGGGAGGAGAAGACAGCTTCGCCAACGCCACGGCCTGGTAGGCCAGATGCAGCGCCTGCCTGTCGCCACGCCCGGCCCTCGCCGCACGAACGCGCGTCGTGGCAGCCGCGGCCAACTGCGCAGGACTGGTCCCAGCCTTCAGTCGCACCATCGGGATCAGGTTCGGGGTATCCCCCCGTGCCGGGTCGAGCCGCAGTGGCTGTATCAGGTCTACGGACGGCCCCAGGGTCTCGAAATGCGGGCCCAGCACGCCAACGACCGGCACACTATGGCCATTGATCAACACGCTGCGCCCGACCACGTTCTCGCCGTCGAAATGGCTGCGCCAGAAGCGATGCGTGAGGATGACGGCCTCCGATCCGTGCGGGCGATCTTCCGCCGTGCTGAAGTAACGCCCCTCGATCATGCGCGCGCCCAGCGTCACGAGGTATCCGCGGCTGACGCGCACCTCACTGGCCAGGACTGGCTGCCCGCTCGCGCCGAAATTGACGTCCCTGTGCTCGGAGCTGATCGCACCGATGGAGGCCACGCCCGGCAGGCTCTGCAGCAGGCGGTAATGGCGCTCGTGGATCGGCGAATACCACCCACCCCTCGCCGGTGAAAGCACCATCAGCTGCTCCGGCCGCGCGGCATTGATCGGCAGGTCCAGTGCCATGAACAGATTGATGAACGCTGCGGCAAAGCCCACACCCAGCGCCAGCGTGAAGCCCGCCAGCAGCGCGAAGCCCGGCCGGCGCAGGCTGGCGCGCCAGCTCTGCCACAGCTCGCGGAACAGCACGCCGGCGTCCATGCTCAGGCGCCCTCCAGCGCGCCGCTGGCGCCTAGGTTCACCAGCGATTCGATGCGCGCTTCGTCTTCGCGGGTGAGGCGCTCGAAGCTCTCCTCGTCGACCACGCGGCCGTCGAACAGGCGCACCGTGCGCTGCGCCAGCGCCGCATAGCGCATGTCGTGGGTGACCATGCAGATGGTGGAGCCGCGCGCGTGCAGCTCGGCCAGCAGGCGCATGACGGCATCGCCGTTGTGCGAATCGAGATTGCCGGTGGGTTCGTCCGCCAACAGGATGGCCGGCTCGCCGACCAGCGCGCGCGCCACGGCGACGCGCTGCTGCTGGCCGCCGGAGAGCTGCGAGGGATAGTGGCGCAGGCGGTGCGCCATGCCCACCTGCTCGAGCGCGGCGCGCACGCGCTGGCGCCGCTCGCTGCGGCTGCTGCCGCTGCGGTAGGTCAGCGGCAGCTCGACG
>JAJZRT010000437.1 GCA_021802595.1 Pseudomonadota bacterium | reverse complement strand
CCAGCTCGAACACGCCGCCGAGCACCACCACCATGAAGGAGTCGACGATGTAACCCTGCCCCATGTCCGGGCCCACGTTCGCCACCTGCGACAAGGCGAGGCCGCCCAGCCCGGCGATGCCCGCGCCGAGGCCGAAGGCCAGGGTGTCGATGCGGCTCGTCGGCACCCCCACGCAGCCCGCCATGGCGCGGTTCTGGGTGACGGCACGCACGAACAGGCCGAGGCGCGTCTTCTGCATCATCACCCACACCAGCGCGAGCACGAACAGCGTGAAGCCGATGATGGCGATGCGGTTCCACGGCAGCACCAGGCCGGCCATCACCTCGACGCCGCCCGACATCCAGGCCGGATTGCCGACCTCGACGTTCTGCGCTCCGAACAGCACCCGCGCGGCCTGGATCAGGATCAGCGAGAGGCCCCAGGTGGCGAGCAGCGTTTCGAGCGGCCGGCCGTAGAGCCAGCGGATCACCGTGCGTTCCAGCGCCATGCCCACCAGCGCCGCGGCCGTGAAGGAGACGGGGATGGCCGCCACCACGTACCAGTCGGCATGGGCCGGCAGATGGTTGCGGAACACGCCCTGCGTGAAGTAGGCGGCATAGGCCCCCACCATCAGCAGTTCGCCATGAGCCATGTTGATGACTCCCATGACGCCGTAGGTGATGGCGAGGCCCAGCGCAGCCAGCAGCAGAATGCTGCCGAGCGAGAGGCCGGTGAATATCTGGCCCAGCGTGTCGCCGATGGCCAGCCGCGATTCGATGGCCTTGACCGAGGCCGCGGCCGCCTGGCGCACCGTGGCGTCAGTTTCGTTGGCCGGATCGGCGAGCGGCAGCAGCAGGCCCCGGGTAGTGGGGCTGGCGTCGCGGCCCAGGGCCTGCACGGCGGCCAGGCGGATGGCCGCGTCCGGGCTGGCCAGGTTGGCCTGGTCGAGGGCGAACCGCAGCAGGTGCTTGATCTCGCCGTCGGTCTCCCTGCCCAGGGCCTGGTCCAGGATGGGGACCAGTTCGATGCCGGCGCCGGATTGCAATTCGCGGGCGGCGGCCAGGCGCACGGCCCGGTCCGGATTCAGCAGGCGAAGGCCGGCGATGGCGTTGTCGAGCTCGGAGCGGATGCGGTTGTTGATGGTGATGGCATCGTATTCCGTTGGGGCTGGATCGATCTCGGCTCCGGTCGTGGCGTCGAAGGCCTTGTCCCCGGGCATCAGGAACACCCGGCCGTCCGGCGTCGCCATCAGGGTGTCGTTGGCCAGGGCCTTGAGCACCTTCAGCGCGTCGCGGTCGCCGCTCGCCCCCAGCTGCTGGATGGCGGCGATCTTGGCATCGGAATCCTCCGCCGCCAGCTGCTTCACCAGCGCGGGATCCAGGGCGGCCAAGGCGGGCAAGGCGATAAGCCAGAGGAGAATGGTGGTCAGCAGTCGTTTCATGGCAATGGTTGTATGACCCGGGGTCAGTCATTCCGGCATTCCGGCGCGGGCGGGCTGGCTCCCCTCTCCCGCTTGCGGGAGAGGGGCTAGAACAAACCGCCTGCGCTGGAATGACGCCCTCCCGCGGGAGAGCATCAGACCGGTACTTACTTGCTATCCGGCTCGTCCTTCTTCTTGTCGTTGCCGGGGATGTAGGGGCTCCAGGGCTGGGCCTTGATCGGGCCCTTGGTCTTCCACACCACGTTGAACTGGCCGTCCGGGCGGATCTCGCCGATGAACACCGGCTTGTGCAGGTGATGGTTCTTGGGATCCATCTGCACCGTGAAGCCGTCGGGCGCCTTGAAGGTCTGGCCAGCCATGGCGGCGATGACCTTGTCGGTGTCGGTCGACTTGGCCTTCTCCACTGCCTGCTTCCACATGTGGATGCCGATGTAGGTCGCCTCCATCGGGTCGTTGGTCACGACGGTGTCGGCGTTGGGCAGCTTCTGCTTCCTGGCCCAGTCCTTGTACATCTTGATGAAGGCGGCATTGGTCGGATTCTTGATCGACTCGAAGTAGTTCCACGCCGCGAGCTGTCCGACCAGCGGCTTGGTGTCGACGCCGCGCAGTTCTTCCTCGCCCACCGAGAAGGCGACGACCGGGATGTCGGTGGCCTTGATGCCGGCGTTGCCCAGTTCCTTGTAGAACGGCACGTTGGAGTCGCCGTTGATGGTGGACACCACCGCAGTCTTCTTGCCTTCGGACGCGAACTTCTTGATCTTGGCGATGATGGTCTGGTAATCGCTATGGCCGAAGGGCGTGTACTCCTCCATGATGTCCGCGTCGGACACGCCCTTGCTGTGCAGGAAGGCGCGCAGGATCTTGTTGGTGGTGCGCGGATAGACGTAGTCGGTGCCCAGCAGCACGAAGCGCCTGGCGCCGCCGCCGTCCTTGCTCATCAGGTATTCAACGGCCGGGATCGCCTGCTGGTTCGGTGCCGCGCCGGTGTAGAACACGTTCTTCTCGAGTTCCTCGCCCTCGTACTGCACCGGGTAGAACAGGAGGCCGTTCAGCTCCTTGAACACCGGCAGCACCGACTTGCGCGACACCGAGGTCCAGCAGCCGAACACCACGTCCACCTTGTCCTTGGAAATGAGCTGGCGCGCCTTTTCGGCGAACAGCGGCCAGTTGGAGGCGGGATCGACCACCACCGGCACCAGCTTCTTGCCCATCACGCCGCCATGCGCGTTGATGTCGGCGATGGTCATCAGCGCGGTTTCCTTCAGCGCAGTCTCAGAGATGGCCATGGTGCCGGACAGGGAATGGAGGATGCCGACCTTGATGGTGTCGGCGGCCAGGGCCGACACGCTGGCCAGACCGGACAAGGCCATCAGGCCCGAGAGCACGGTCATTTTCAGAACATTACGACGGGTTTGCATGGTGAACTCCTATCGGGAATCGAGAAAAACCAACTTGAAAAATCCTTGCCTGCGATGGGCGCAGCGTCAGGCCGCGCCCGTTGCGGCGAATCAGAACTGGACCTGCAGCGCGACGTTGAACGCCTTCACGTCGTTCGCCCCGGTCACCTTCGTGTTCGAGAAGGCCGCCGCGACCTGGGCGTTGTAGCCGTCGATGATGTAGTTCACGCCGAGGTCGTACTTCCTGGTGTCGATGTTCGTGTCAGGCGAGAACTTCTGGTAGCGCGCGAACGGCTGCAGCTGGCCCCAGCCCACCTTCTGGTCGAAGATGTAGCCCAGGCCGGCCGAATACGCCTTGCCCTGCTCGCTGAGGAAGACATCGCTGGTGTCGTAGGTGTAGCCCGCCGCCTCGACCGACAGCGCGCCCGGGCCGACGCCCTTCTTCTCCAGCAGAAAGTCGACGCTGTAGGACGCGTAGTCGCCGGTCTTGGTCGTCGAATAGGCCCCACCCTTCTGGGAGCGGCCCGCGATGCCGATCGCCAGGATGTCCTTGGAACCGAGATAGTTGCCCGTACCGTAGTAGCCAGGCTCGGCATCCCAGAAGTCGACCTGGACGCGGCCGGCGTACATCAGGCCGTCGGAGCCGGTGCGGTTGGCGGTATTGCTGCTGGCAGGCGCCGGGGCGATCTTGAACTCGGTGTTGCCCTCGAATGCGCCGAAGGCGTAGGCCAGCTTGCCGCCCATCAGGCTGCCCACGACGGCCACGCCGTCGTCACGCCCGATGTAGCCGCCGTTGTAGCCGTAGCGCGAGGCGATGCCCGACCAGTAGCCGCCGCCCAGGGAGTAATACGGGCCCGCCATGTTGGCGCGGTCGCTCGGCGACAGGAAGCGTCCGGCCCAGATGCTCACTTCAGGCGTGATCGCGAACTGGACGTTGGCGTCGATGGGCTGAAAGCCTTCGCCGGCAATGTCCTTTTCCGTATTCAGCATGCCCTTGATGTACTTGTTCAGCGAACCCGACAGGTAGATGCGCGCACTGTCCAGGCTGAAATCGTGCGAATACGACGTGCCGTTGGGCGCGCCGTTCTCCACGCTGCTGTAGCTGCCGCGCATGCCGAAGCCGATGCTCACCGACTTGTCCGGACCAAACGTGATCGTGCCGCCCGCGTGGGCCGGCATGGCCGGCAGCAGCATCCCCGCGGCCATCGCCAGCGCCAGCCGGCTTCCCTTTAACTTCAGACTCATTTCACTTCCCCCTTTGATTAAGAAACCGCCATCGAATCGATGCGGAAGGCCACACCCAGGTAAACACTTAACAAGTCCTTCGACAGGCTCAGGCTGTGTCGTGAGCCTGTCGAACGGACGAACGGCAAGTTGTTGATTTCGTTCGTGGTGAGCTTGTCGAACCATGAGCGAAATCAACCAGCCCAGTGTTTCCCTCGACCACACGAAGAACGCACCCTTGCTTCAAACGTGGACCGAGGTTAGCGAGCACCCCGGGGGATTGAAATAAGTCATCCTACGTAGTCGGGGCGCATGCCCGCCCCCCGGATTGGGTGTTACCTTCTGCGGCGTCGGATGGCCGACGCGGACGCCTACAGGAGGACTATTGATGATAGATTTCGCC
>JAJZRT010000436.1 GCA_021802595.1 Pseudomonadota bacterium | reverse complement strand
CAGTTCCTCGTAGAGCTTTTCACCAGGTCGCAGGCCGGTGATTTCGATCTCGATGTCCCCTTCTGGGTTTTCTGCGTCTTTGACGCTCAGGCCAGATAGCTCGATCATTCGGCGGGCTAGGTCCATTATCTTCACCGACTGCCCCATGTCCAGTACGAATACGTCGCCCCCCTTGGCCATCGCGCCGGCCTGGATGACCAGTTGCGCCGCTTCAGGAATGGTCATGAAGTAGCGGGTGATTTCCGGATGTGTGAGCGTGATGGGGCCGCCGTCACGAATTTGCTGGCGGAACTTGGGCACCACCGAGCCCGACGAACCCAGCACGTTGCCAAAGCGCACCATGCTGAACTTCGTACTGGTGCTGGTGGCGGCCAACGCCTGCAGCGCCATCTCGGCCAGGCGCTTGCTGGCGCCCATCACGTTGGTGGGGCGCACGGCCTTGTCGGTGCTGATCAGCACGAAGTCGGCCACACCGTTTTCTGCCGCAGCTTGGGCGGTGCGCAGGGTACCCAGCACGTTGTTCTTGATGCCGGCGGCCGGGTTGTGCTCCACCAGAGGCACATGCTTGTAGGCGGCGGCATGGTAGACCGTGTCCGGATGCCAGGTGGACATGATCTCGCGCATGCGGTCTTTGTCCTGCACCGAGGCCAGCAAGGGCACCAAAATTGGTTTGGCTGTGGCTTCACGCCCCGCCAGCTTTTCTTCAAGCTCATGGTGAATGGCGTAGAGGGCGAACTCACTCTGCTCGATCAGCAGCAGCTTCGCCGGCGCCACCGCCAGAATCTGGCGGCACAGTTCGCTGCCGATTGAGCCGCCCGCGCCAGTCACCAGCACCCTCTTGCCACGGATATTCTTTTCCAGCAGACCAGGGTCGGGACCGACGGCATCCCTGGCAAGCAAATCGTCGATATCCAGCTCGTGCAGATCGGAAACATGCACACGGCCCTGCGCCAATTCAGCCACCCCCGGCAGCGTGCGCACCGAAACATGCGATTGCAACAGCTGCTGCAATATCTCGTTGCGCCGCCGCCGGCTCGCCGAGGGGATCGCCAGCAGCACATCATGTACCTTGAGCGACTCCACCAACCCCGGCAGATCGTCCGGCGCATGGATCGTCAGGCCGTTCATCACGCTGCCCTGCAGATGCGGATCGTCGTCGAGATAACCGGCCACGCGCATATCGTGGCTGTTGGCCAGCGCCGCCGCCAGCTGTCTTCCGGCACTGCCGGCACCATAGATCAGCACCCTGGGCAGATTCGCACTGCGCAGAATGCCCTGATACATGCTGCCCAGCCAATAGCGTGCCAATGCACGCGAGGCGCCAACCGCCAGCAGCAGCAGGATCGGCTGGATCAGCCCGACTGTACGCGGCACGCCGGGCACGCCGATGGCAGTGAAAATCGCCGCATACATCAGGGCATAAACCAGGATCGCCTTGGTCACCGCCATCAGCGCCTGCCAGCCCGCATAGCGGAAAATCGCGCGATACAGGCCGGAAACGACAAAGATCGGCAGGGCGAGGGCCAATGATCCAAGAATCGCCCACAACGGCATCAATTCCGTATCGGCCGACAGCCGCACCCACTCGCCCAGCCGCAGGTAATACGCCAGCCAAACGGTCAGCACGCAGAGGCTGGCATCCATGCCGAGCACAAGGAAGCGCTTCAGGGTGCGCGGCAGGGCCAGCAGGGAAGTAGCGGTTTTGATGAACGGCATTGTTATCGATCAGTGCGCGACGCCATCGCGCCGCAGAACCTTGATGAAGGTCAGCCACAGTATACGCAGGTCGAATGCAAATGATCTTCTTTGCATATATTCGGCATCGAGCCTGACCTTCTCGGGAATCGGCAATTCGTCACGCCCATTCACCTGCGCCCAGCCGGTCAGCCCGGGCAACAGCTCATGGACACCGCATTCGGTACGCAAGGCAACCAGATCGTCCTGGTTGAACAGTGCCGGGCGCGGACCGACGAAACTCATGTCGCCCTTCAAAATGCACCACAACTGGGGCAGCTCATCGAGACTCGACTTGCGCAGGAAGGAGCCGATCGGCGTCAGATACGCCCCCGGATTCGCCAGCAGATGCGTGGCGACCACAGGCGTATCCACCCGCATGCTGCGAAACTTCGGCATGCGGAAGATGCGGTTGCCCTTGCCGACGCGATTCGACCAATACAGCACGGGGCCGGGCGATGTAAGCCTCACTAGCAGAGCGACCAGCAAAATCGGCAGTGACAACAACAAAGTCGCAATTGCAGCTATCGTGAAATCGAACAAACACTTCATCACCCAGCCACCCGCTGCCAATTCGTTGAAAGAACGCGACGAATTTCATCAAGCCGACGCTTGCGGATTGGCAGCCCGGCGGCCAGTGCTGACAGCTCGGCAACGCCCTCCAGCAGACGATCCATGACTTTCCCCGCAGTAGAGGATGAAATACCACCCCGCCGCGCCACCTCCAGCAAATGGTCGCGCCCCGGCGCTCGTCCCTCCCCCGCGACGGCAGTCTGATGCTCTCCACGTGGCCCCTCGCAGAATGTGAGATCGAAGACCGGGGCAAGCCGCCAGCGCCGGTCGCGGCCGAGGCGAAACGCGAAGTTGCGGCTGTGGTCGTCACGGTTATGCAACAGCACATTCAGTACGCAACGTTCAAAGGCGCGCATCACCTCACGCTCATCCCCCGTCAGCCGCCTGACAGCACGCAGCAGCGTTTCATAATCCAGCGCCGGCAGCCGGAAATCGGTATGCAGCAGGGCGGAAAGACTCAATAGCGGTACCCGCATCCCCTCTTCGCGATCAAAGCGGCGGACGCCGAAGGCACTATGGCGACCGGGCAGATCAAAATAGCGTGTCTCCGGCATGTCGATACCGCAGTGCCGGGCGACACGGGCATAGAGCTCCTCGATGGCACAGGCGTCACGATGCTCCTCCCGTGCCGGAAACTTGAACAACCACGGCTGCCTGGCACCATCCCTACCAGTACTTAGGCGCCCGGAAGCCGGATCGAAATCCGCCAGCACTTTCGGCCGCGCGCCCTGAGGCGATCCACCCAGCAACAGTAAATGTCTAAGTGCCGATTCGGCCAGCATATGAGCAGGCACATCGGCCAGCATCAGATCCACCTCCTCGGCAAGTCGTGAAAGCTCCAGATCCTCGCTGGCTGGCGCCGAGGATTCTGGCGGTGCGAAGGCAAGGGCGCCGATAGCGCGCTCGCCTACGAACGCCAATCGATCGAGAGGCGAAACCTCCGTCATGCGCCGACCGGCGCGGGCAAAAGCGCGATCCATCAGCAGCATGCCCCAGCCATCCGGCAACGCATCGGCGATCAGGCCGGGCAGCCCCAGGAAAAACAACTCGCCCTGAAATGCGCCGGGCCGAGCAAGCGGCAGGCGCAACGGCGACAGTTCCAAGCCTTGGCGACGCGCTTCGTCACTGTATTCGAACAGTATTGGCAAGCTGGCGCGCCCGGGGTCGGCGAGCGTGCCCAACTGCCAGCGTTCGCCCCAACCACAATAAAGGACAGCCAGCTTTTTCATCCCGCAGCGCCACGCTTGCGCGGCCCGCCGGCACGCTGCCGCTGCGTTGCCGCAACGGAACGCTCGATGTCGGCAATGCTCAATGTTGGCTGGATCAGGAAGGATTCCAGCTGCGCTCCGGCCTGCAAGGCTTGGACAACCCGGACGAGCAGCGCAAGAGTGCCCTGGCCATAAGCCTCCAGGCGACGGATCGAAGACAAGGAACTCCCCGTCATCGCCGCCATTTCCGCCTGGCTCAGGTTCCTTGCCAAACGCAAGACGCGGCAACGCACACCAAGCTCACGGCAAACCTCATCGGGGGTTAGAAGTTCAATTGCTCTCACAAGAGCAATTATAGTTCATCATTGCCATAAGAACTCTAAAACAAACTTATGAGTTTGATCGGTTCAAGACACGCTCGCCAGAAATTCCGCAGGCGCAACACTCAACGCCGCGAAATTTTCCGGGGTCACAATCACCGGACTTGCATCCGGAAAATGCTTCACGAATGCTTCAATTCCTTTGGCGGTTTTAGTCCTGCCCGATTTGACTTCAATTGCGTAGAGTCTCCCCTGATGACGGTAGACGAAGTCGACTTCGGCATTTTTCTCCCGCCAGTAGAAGAGTTCGCCGGGCAGCTGCAATAACTCTGCCCCCACCGCAAGCTCGAAGACCCGGCCCCGCTGTGCAGGGTCCGCCAGCGCTCCCGGTCCGGCAGTCATCGTATGCAGGGCCGGGCAGGCGGGAAGAATCTTCGGGCTTGGCGTTCGCGTCAGCCAGGCCTTGGCAGAATACTTTGCAAGGGAATAAACCAGAAATGCCCCACCATAAAGCTCCAGGTAATACTTGATCAGATCGGTATTGCCTTTGTCCTGCAACTGGCCAAGCAGCTTGGTGTAGCTGATTTCCTGGGCCGGATAACGGCAGAGGAT
>JAJZRT010000435.1 GCA_021802595.1 Pseudomonadota bacterium | reverse complement strand
TGATGCGCGGTCAGCGATAGCGACAGAGCAAAAATAACGCACTGGAATCCCAGCCAGCTCTGTGTCTTGGTATCGCGCATGTTGCCTCTCTCGCTTAGATGGGCTGACAGACTTTTCGTGTTTCCGGCATTGAGGACGCGGGTGTCATTCTTTTTGAGTGGCTGAATAGTGCCGTTCCACACAATGTCGCTTTTTGATCTATATCAAGTGAGCATGATCTTGATCAAGTAACCTGAATGTGGCTTTGGACTAAAGCGTTCGGCATAGATGATAAGCATAGTTCATTCGGATATTAAACCGGTGGAGAACTCCTTGGCCCTTTCCGGACCCGTGCACTTGAGTCTTTCCCGCACATTCGTATGGGCAGCGTCACCGCCGTGAATCTCACCCTGCGTAGTAAAGGCATTCTCGCTTTCATTGCCATCGTGTTTTATGTAATGGTGGTCGCGCTCTACGTTTCCCACGAGCGACAAAAGTTGTTCCACATCGTCGAGCAATTGGAGCAGGTTCATGCCAAGCAACAGTTGCTGATTCGCGTCAACACCTCCCTGGGCCATTCCGTCATCGAACTCCAGGAGATGTTGAATGTGGAAACAAAAAAGCCGCAATACGGCGATGTGATCAACGGTGTCCGGGCGGTCGTTTCCGGCATGCACGCCCTGAAGGCAATCTATCCGGCGCTGGTGTCCAAGGATACCGATGATCTTGAACTGAACATCGCTTCGCTATGGGCGGTGCCCAGCCGTAATAATCTGAGCGTTATCCGCGACAGCGAGCTGAAGTTGATCGAGAAATTGAACGAAATAACCAAGGTGTTGCAGGGCAAACGTGACGATCTCAACGACATTTACCACAATATCAACCAGACCATACCGCTGGTTGCGTCGGTGATGTATCTGCTCGGCCTGGGAGTTTACGGCACCGTGGTGCTGGTGTTTTTCACGCGGCTCGCGTCGGATATCAAGCGGCTCGAGGCACGGGCGCTGGCGGTGGTCGCCGGTTATCGCGGCGAGCCGCTTGGCGTGACCCGGCGCGATGAGGTGGGCGGTTTGATGGAGGCGGTCAATCGGATGCAGGCGGTGCTGCGCCGTTCGGAGCAACAACAGGAGATTTCACGGCAGCAGCGCTTTCACCAGGAAAAGATGGCGGCTGTTGGTTCCCTGGCGTCTGCCATCGGGCACGAGGTGAGCAATCCGATGGCGGCGATCTCGGGTATCTCCCAATTCATCATCGAAGCCACCACGCCCGAACCCGGCGTCCATAAAGAGAGAAGACTGAGCAACAGCGCGGTCCATGACCACGCCGAACTGATACTCCAGCACACCGAACGCATCGCGGCGATCATGCGCCAGATGTCCACCCTGACCGAGCGCAGTTCGCCACTGCCGGAACTGCTCGACCTCAATGCGCTGATTAGAGCGACCTGCAGCTTCATCAGTTACGACCAGCGATTCCGCAAAATTCGCTTCGAACTGGACCTCGACCCTGGGATTCCCGCGATCACCGCGGTGGCGGATCACCTGACCCAGGTCCTGATGAATCTGCTGATCAACGCCGCAGATGCCATGGAGGGTCAGGCCGAGAGCAAGGCCGCGGTGATCCGGATATGCTCGCGCGAGGCCGAGCGCAAAGTTCTGCTGACGCTTAGTGACACCGGCCACGGCATGAGCCCGGAGTTGCTCATGCAGGCATTCACGGAATCCTTCACCACCAAGCCGGTCGGGAAGGGACGCGGCATAGGCTTGTTCCTGTGCAAGACGCTGATCGAGGAAGCGGGCGGCAGCATCACGCTGGAATCGACCCCGGACGTTGGCACCACGGCGCGGCTGGTCCTGCCCGTGCAGCATCCCCAGACGGAGGCGCTCTGAGGCCCATGCCCTCCCTCAACGTCCTGGTGATCGACGATGAACCGGCGCTGCGGCAGATCCTCGCCGCGACGGTGGGCAGGGCCGGCTATAGCGTCGATACCGCGGCCGGCGTCGTCGAGGCCGCCGCCAAGCTCAAGCGCGGCGATGTCGATGTGGCACTGTGCGACATCAAGATGGAAGACGGCAACGGCATCGACCTGTTGCGCCAGAGCCAGGCTGCCGGTCTCGATACCGTGTTCGTCATGGTGACGGCGTTCGCCTCGCTGGAGACCGCCGTGGAAGCGCTCCGCGCCGGCGCTTTCGACTATATCGTCAAGCCCGTGCGCAATCAGGAAGTGCTGCACCGGCTGGCGCAGATCGAGGACATGCGCGAATTGCGCGATGAAAACGTCGCCCTGCGTAAAGCAGTGAAAGACATCAGTCCGCCGGTGTTCCGCTTTGGTTCGCCCGGGATGCTCGAAGTCGAACGCCTAGTGGGCAAGGTGGCGCCGACCGACAGCACGGTCCTGATCGTCGGGGAAAGCGGTACCGGCAAGGGCGTGCTGGCGCACCTCATTCACGAACAGAGCACCCGTCACGGCGGCCCTTTCGTGCCGGTCAATTGCAGCGCGATTCCGGAGCAGTTGCTCGAAAGCGAATTCTTCGGCCATACCAAGGGCGCGTTCACCGGCGCCGACAAGGCGCGCAAGGGACTGTTCCTAGAGGCCGACCGGGGCACGCTGTTTCTTGATGAGATCGGCGAATTGCCGCTGCAGATGCAGACCAAGCTGCTGCACGTGATCGAGGACAAGCAGGTGAGGGCGGTGGGCAGCGAGCTGGGCCGGCACGTCGACTGTCGCATCATCGCGGCAACCAACCGCAATCTGGCGGAGTCGATCAGCCAGGGCAGGTTCCGCGAAGACCTGTTTTTTCGTCTGAGCATGTTCCAGATCGCCATCCCGCCGCTGCGCGAGCGGCAAGGCGATATCCGTGGTCTGGTGCAGTTCCTGCTGAATAGCAGCAAGGTGGGGAGCAAAGCCACACCGGCGATCGAAATAGATCCGGAAGCCTTGACCTGCTTGCTCGCATACGGTTGGCCGGGCAATGTGCGGGAGCTCGACAACGTCATCAAGCGGGCGCGCATCCTCGCCGAGAACAACTGCATCTCGGTCGCCGATCTGCCGGTGGAGATGGTCATCACGAAATCGCCGGTGAGCGCTGCCGAACAGGGGAGCGTCATGGAAGGGGGCTTGCGTGCGCAACTGCGGCGGGTCGAGGCCGAGCTCATCAAGAGCGCCATCGATGCTGCCGGCGGCGATCGCCGGCTAGCCGCGCAAACTCTGGGGATCAGCCTGTCGAGTCTGTACGGCAAGCTGGGGGGCGATCCGGAGCGAAAACAAGAGATTTGTAAATAGTGAATTTGTCATTTTCGAGAAAGAGAGTATCGCCATGTCCGAAAACCGTCACAACGCCGCCAACAACGCCGCCCGTCGCTTCGCCGGCATCCTGAGCGCGGGGCTGCTGCTCCTGGCCGGTTGCACCACGACGCAGGGGCCGGAGAAAAATATCAAGCTGGTCTGGCCCGGCCCGCCCCTGCCCACCCGCATCAAGTTCGTCCGTTCGCTGTTCGGCGAAAAGGACATGGTCAGCGACGACACCTTCAAGACGGATCTGGTGCAGTTTCTCACCGGCAAGAAGCCGCCGGAAAATCGCATCACGGAACCCATGGGCATCGCAGTTTCCGACGATGGCCAGCGCGTCTATGTCTCCGACTTCGTGCAACTGTGCGTGTTCAAGTTCGATTTCGCCAAGAAGACCTTCACCAAGATCACCAAGGACAAGCAGCTCGAACGGCCCGCGGGGATCGCGCTCGATGCCGCCGAAAATGTCTACGTCGTCGAGTCGGACAAGAAGGGCATCGCCGTGCTGAGTCCGGAGGGCAAGGAGATCCGCTTCATCACCGATCCCTCGATCGCGCGCCCCACCGGCATCGCCATCGACCGGGCGCGCGGCAGGATCTACCTGGCCGACACCTCGCACAGCAAGGCCACCGAGCACACCGTCAAGATCTTCGATATGCAGGGCAAGCTGATCGGCCACCTGGGCAAGGGCAAGGGCTCGGATCCCGGCCAGTTCCTGTTCCCCACCTACGTCACCCTGGATCCTCAGGGCGATGTCTATGTCTCCGACACGCTCAACTCGCGGGTGCAGGAATTCGATCCCGAGGGCAAGTACCTCAAGAGCTATGGCGAACGCGGCAATAGCTGGGGCATGTTCGACAAGCCCAAGGGCGTCGCCCTCGACAGCTACGGCAACCTCTACGTGGTCGATTCCGGCTGGAGCAATATCCAGATCTTCAACCAGAAAAAACAGATCCTGATGTTCTTCGGCGGTCGCGGGCCCATCCCCGGCATGCTCAGGAATCCGACCTCGATCGCCATCGACAAGAACAACAAGATCTACGTCGGCGACTTCCTCAATCACCGCATCGAGGTCTACCAACTGGAGAACACCGATGCCGCCGACAGCTTCCTCAATCCCACGACGGGCAAGCCGAGCGCGGTGAAGCCTAAGACCTGAAAGCAGATTGTCTTCTCATGGTCGG
>JAJZRT010000434.1 GCA_021802595.1 Pseudomonadota bacterium | reverse complement strand
CCGATCTGCATGCATCAGTGCGGCGTGCTGTTTGGCAACGGTTTGCGCATCGCCGCTGACGCTGTCGGACAGCAGCAGGGCGGGGATGCCGTGCCGCTCGAAATAGTCGCACGCGGCTTGCAGGCTGCCGCGTGCGCTGGCGATGACGCGGTTTTCCACGCGGCTGAAAAGGGGATCGCCAGGCTTGGGCGTGTCGGGCAGCGTGCCGGCCGCACAGGCATCGAGGTGATCACGCACGTTGACGGGCGGCGGGATGCCGAAGCGCGCCAACCGTTCGAGCGCATCGGCGCAGGTGGTGGGATCGGGCGCGCAGGGGCCGGAGGCGATGTGCGTGGGGTCGTCGCCGACGACGTCGGACACGATCAGTGCGAGCACCCGGGCGCCTGACGTTCCACGCAGCGCCGCCTGCGCCAGGCGTCCGCCCGCCAGGCGGGTGAGGTGCTTGCGCACGGTGTTGATGTCATGGATGGTCGCGCCAGCGTGCAATAGCGCCTTGGTCACCTGGCGCAGCTCCTTCAGCGTGACGCCCTCGACCGGCGCGGCGAGCAGACTGGAGCCGCCGCCCGAGATCAGCGCCAGCAGCAGGTCGTCCGGTCCCAGCTGGCGGACCATGTCCAGCATGCGTAGCGCGGCTGCCTCGCCGCGCCCGTCGGGCAGCGGGTGGCTGGCTTCGACGACTTCGATGCGGCGGGTCGGCAGGCTATGCTGGTAGCGTGTGACCACCAGACCGGATAGCGGTGCGTCGATCGGCCAGTGTGCTTCGACTGCCGCCGCCATGCTGGCGGCCGCCTTGCCGCCGCCGACCACCAGGGTGCGGCCACGCGGCGGCGCAGGCAGGTGCGGCGGCAGGATCAGCGCGGGGGCGGCAGCGGCCATCGCGGCCCGAAAGGAGTCCAGCAGCAGGGTGCGTGGATTCATCGGGCGACGGTCAGAAACGCTCGTCCGGCCGCAGGTAGCGCCATTGCCCCGGTGGCAGGTCGCCCAGCCGCACGCGGCCGATACGCACGCGCTTAAGGCCCACCACTTTCAGGCCGACCAGTTCGCACATGCGGCGGATCTGGCGCTTGCGGCCTTCCTTGAGCACGAAGCGCAGCTGGTCGGCGTTCTGCCAGCCGACCTTCGCCGGGCGCAGCTTGCGGCCGTCGAGGCTGAGGCCGTGGTTGAGCAGTGCGAGCCCCCTGTCGTCCAGTCGGCCCTCGACCCGCACCAGATATTCCTTCTCGATGTCCGAATCGTCGCCGATCAGTTGTTTGGCGATGCGCCCGTCCTGGGTCAGCACCAGCAGACCGGTGGAGTCGATGTCGAGCCGTCCCGCAGGGGCCAGGCCTTTCAGATGCGTGGGGTGGAACGCCTGCGTGGCGCGTCCGTCCTGCCACCGGGAGTCGGGGCGGATCAGGGTCACGGCCGGCTGATAACCCGGTTCCGGCTGGCCGGATACGTAGCCGACCGGCTTGTGCAGCAGGATGGTGACGCGCTGCTGCTGCTGTGCACTGGCGGCGCTGTCCAGGCGGATCGCGCAGTCGGGGTCGACCTTGGTGCCGAGTTCGCTCACCCGCTTGCCGTCGACGAAGACGAGTCCTTGCTCGATATAGCCGTCGGCCTCGCGGCGCGAGCACAGTCCGCGCTCGGACATCAGTTTGGACAGGCGAACCGGTTCGGCCATCTCAGTGTTTGGACAACACCGGCTGCAGGTATTGGCCGGTATGGCTGGCCGGGTTGTCGGCCACCGCCTCCGGCGTGCCCTCGGCGATGATCATTCCGCCGCCCGCGCCGCCTTCCGGCCCCAGGTCGACCAGCCAGTCGGCGGTCTTGATGACGTCGAGATTGTGCTCGATGACGACCACGCTGTTGCCGGCGTCGGCGAGACGCTGCAGCACCTTCAGCAAGAGGTCGATGTCGGCGAAATGCAGGCCGGTGGTCGGCTCGTCGAGGATATAGAGCGTGCGCCCGGTGTCGCGCTTGGAGAGTTCGAGCGCGAGCTTGACGCGTTGCGCCTCGCCGCCCGACAGCGTGGTGGCGGACTGGCCGAGGCGGATGTAGCCGAGACCGACGTCGAGCAGGGTCTGGAGCTTGCGTTTCACCACCGGCACGGCGGCGAAGAATTCGTGCGCCTGCTCGATGGTCATTTCCAGCACGTCGCGGATGGCCTTGCCCTTGTACTGGATTTCCAGCGTTTCGCGGTTGTAGCGCGCGCCGTGGCAGACGTCGCACGGCACGTAGATATCGGGCAGGAAGTGCATCTCGACCTTGATCACGCCGTCGCCCTGGCAGGCTTCGCAGCGCCCGCCCTTGACATTGAAGCTGAAGCGGCCGGGGCCGTAGCCGCGTGCGCGCGCTTCCGGAACGCCGGCGAACAACTCGCGGATCGGGGTGAACAAGCCCGTGTACGTGGCCGGGTTGGAGCGCGGGGTGCGGCCGATCGGACTCTGGTCGACGTTGATGACCTTGTCGAAGAATTCCAGGCCGTGGATGTCGTCGTGCGGCGCGGGCTCGGCCGAGGAACCATAGAGGTGGCGCGCGACGGCGGTGTAGAGCGTGTCGTTGATCAGCGTCGACTTGCCTGAGCCGGACACGCCGGTGATGCAGACGAACAGGCCGACCGGCAGATTCAGCGTGACGTTCTTCAGGTTGTTGCCGCTGGCGTTCGTCACCACCAGCTGCCGCTCGGGGTCGGCCTGGCGGCGTTTTTTCGGAATGGCGATGCGGCGCCGGCCGGACAGGAACTGCCCGGTGAGCGAGTTCTTGCTGAGGCGGATTTCCTCCGGCGTACCCTCAGCCACCACCTCGCCGCCATGCACGCCGGCGCCGGGCCCCATGTCGACCACGTAGTCGGCCGCGCGGATCGCATCCTCGTCGTGCTCGACCACCAGCACCGAATTGCCGATGTCGCGCAGGTGCTTGAGCGTCGCCAGCAGACGGTCGTTGTCTCGCTGGTGCAGGCCGATCGAGGGTTCGTCGAGCACGTACATCACGCCGGTGAGGCCGGAACCGATCTGCGAGGCGAGGCGGATGCGCTGCGATTCGCCGCCGGAAAGCGTGTCGGCCGAGCGGTCGAGCGACAGGTAGTCCAGCCCGACGTTATTCAGAAAGCCGACGCGGGCGACGATCTCCTTGACGATCTTGTCGGCGATCTGTGCGCGGTGGCCTTCCAGCTTCAGCGACTCGAAGAACGCCCGCACCTGCTTCAGCGGCATCGCGCTGACCTCGAAGATCGGCACGCCGCCCACCATCACGTGGCGCGCCTCCTCGCGCAGCCGGGTGCCGTTGCAGGCCGGGCAGGGCTTGTTGTTCTGGTACTTGGCGAGCTCCTCGCGCACCGCCATCGAGTCGGACTCGTGGTAGCGCCGCTCCATGTTGGCGAGCACGCCCTCGAAGGGATAGCTCTTAGTCGTGTAGCCGCCGCGCGGCGCCAGCGTCTGGAAGGCGATCGTTTCGCGGCCGGAGCCATTCAGGATCACGTCCTGGATGCGCGCCGGCAGATCCTCGAACGGCGTGTCGAGATCGAAACCGTAATGCATCGCCAGGCTCTGCAGCATCATGTAGAAGAACTGGTTGCGCTTGTCCCAGCCCTTGATTGCACCGGAAGCGAGCGACAGGTGCGGGAAGGCGACCACGCGCGCCGGGTCGAAGAAGGTGATCTGGCCGAGCCCGTCGCAGGTGTTGCAGGCCCCCATCGGGTTGTTGAACGAGAACAGGCGCGGCTCCAGTTCGGGCAGCGCGTAGCTGCAGATCGGGCAGGCGAACTTGGCGGAAAACAGATGTTCTTTCCCGCTGTCCATTTCCACCACCAGCGCGCGGCCGTCGGCATGCCTGAGCGCCGTCTCGAAGCTCTCGGCCAGGCGCTGCTTGGCGTCCGCGCGCACCTTCAACCGATCCACCACCACCTCAATGGTGTGCTTCCTGTTCTTGTCGAGCTTGGGCACGGCGTCGATCTCGTGCACCTTGCCGTCGACGCGCACCCGCACGAAGCCCTGCGCGCGCAGTTCGGCGAGGAGTTCGAGGTTCTCGCCCTTCCTGCCCACCACCAGCGGCGCCAGGATCATCAGCTTGGTGTCTTCCGGCAGTGCCAGCACGGCGTCGACCATCTGCGACACCGTCTGCGCCGCGAGCGTGATGCCGTGCTCGGGGCACTGCGGATCGCCGACGCGGGCATACAGCAGGCGCAGGTAGTCGTGGATCTCGGTGACGGTGCCGACGGTCGAGCGCGGGTTGTGGCTGGTCGCCTTCTGCTCGATCGAGATCGCCGGGCTCAAGCCCTCGATCAGGTCGACGTCGGGCTTTTCCATCAGCTGCAGAAACTGCCGCGCATAGGCCGACAGCGACTCGACGTAGCGGCGCTGGCCTTCGGCGTACAGCGTGTCGAACGCGAGCGAGGACTTGCCCGAACCCGACAGCCCCGTGATCACCACCAGCTTGTTGCGCGGCAGGTCGAGGTTGACGTTCTTCAGGTTGTGGGTGC
>JAJZRT010000433.1 GCA_021802595.1 Pseudomonadota bacterium | reverse complement strand
TGCCGCCCACGAGATGGTTTCCACCAGTTTGGGGCGCTCGACCTTCCACAGCTGATTGAATTCGGCGTCGAGTTGCGCGTAGCCGGCGGGGGTCATGTAATTCTTCGACCCGGCGGGCAGCGCCGGTGCGGCGAGGTCGTCCTCGTCGGCGTCCGCTGCATCGGTTTCCTTGACGAATGCTTTGTTCATTTCAGGTGGCGCATCACGGGGGCAGGCGCTGTGTTCATCGGCCGAACAGATGGACAAGCAGCGAGAGCGCCAGCGACGTGAGAATGACGCTGGCGAAGGGGAAGTAGAATACGTCCCGTTTATGTCTGATCTGGACGTCGCCAGGCAGCCGGCCAAGCCCCAGGCGGTTGAGCCAGGGCGTGAGCAGACCCAATACCAATAACGCCAGAACGAGTGTCACCAGCCATTTCATCATGTGGGGATTTTAGCCGATGGACGCAGCACTGCCGCCGCAATTTGAACGCACCCGGATTCTGCTCGATGCCAGCGAGCAGGCGCGGCTCGCCAGTGCGCACGTGCTGGTGGCCGGGCTGGGCGGCGTCGGTTCGTATTGCGCCGAGGCGCTGGCGCGTGCGGGGGTGGGGCGGCTGACCCTCATCGACCACGATGTGGTTGCCGTGTCGAACATCAACCGCCAGTTGCCCGCGTTGCTCTCCACGGTGGGGCAGCCGAAAGCCGAGCTGATGGCCGCGCGCATCCGCGACATCAACCCCGAGTGCGAACTCACCATCATCCGGGAATTCCTGATTCCCGAGACCGTGGCCGACATCGTGCCGGCCGACGTCGATTTCGTCATCGACTGCATCGACTCGCTCAACTGCAAGGTCGCGCTGGTCGCCAGCAGCGTCGAGCGCGGCCTTCGGGTCGCGTCCAGCATGGGGGCCGGCAACAAGCTCGACCCCACCCGCATCCGGATCGCTGACATTTCCAAGACCGAGATGTGCCCGCTCGCCTCGGTGATGCGCAAGCGGCTCAGGAAGCGCGGCATTCCCAAAGGCGTGCTCACCGTGTTCTCCGACGAGCCCGGGCGGGCCCCGTTGCCGCCGCAGCCGGTCGAGGGGCGCGGCCGCGACCGCGCGGTCAACGGCACCATCAGCTACATGCCGCCGCTGTTCGGATTGATGCTGGCCGGGGCGGTGGTACAGCGGTTGATTGCAGAACCGTAATTTGTTGCGCCCCGCCTCGCAAAACTCACAGGGTGTGCCAATCTGAATAACTTCGGCCATAGGAGACGACGATGGGACTTCTGGATGCGGTGACGGGCGCGCTGGGTGGCGCGGGGGGCAACAGCGGCGGCAATCCGTTGTTGGATGTCGTGGTGCAGATGCTGTCGAACAATAGCCAGAGCGGCGGCCTGGCAGGACTGGCCAAGGCATTCCAGGATAACGGGCTGGGCGAGCAGATGGCTTCGTGGATTGGCACCGGACAGAACCTGCCGGTTTCCGCCGAGCAGATCCGTCAGGTACTGGGCAGCGGACAGCTGAGGCAGATCGCCAGTCAGCTGGGCATGAATGAACAGCAGGCGGCAGGCGGGCTGGCCGACCTGCTGCCGCAGGTGGTGGACAAGCTCACGCCGGGGGGACAGATGCCGCAGGGCGAGGACTTGATGGCGAAAGGACTGGAATTGCTGAAAGGCAGGCTGTTCGGCTGAAGCGCGCGGGCACGTCAGGCCGCTGCACGTACGTTGCGCTAACGCTGCGTGGCGTCGTGGATCTGCCGGCGTTGCGCCTGCGCCGCGTCCATCACCTGGCCCTCAACCGCCCGCGCTTTCTCCATCTCCTGAATCTGCGTCTGGAATACGGGGTTCGGCGTGGGGTCGGTCTTGGGTTGCGGCGGTGGCGTGGCGTCGCAGGCGGTCAGGATCAGCGCAAACGGAATCAGGGCCCATTTCATCATGCAGTCTCCAGTCATCCGGCGGGTATGCCGGTCGGCGATCCCAGTTTACCTCTGGTACCCAGAAGCCGCAGCGCTCGGTACCATTCTGCTGCCGGACACAAAATCATCTGCGTGGTGACGAAATCGCCGTGTCTGGCTTCACGTACCATATTGCGTGCGAAATCGACTGGACACTCATACGGATAACACGCGATGCAAGCCAAGACCTGTTGGGTACTGACCGTTGGCGTGCCGGGCATGGACAATCAATCCATCGGCCTGGCCCAGGCACTGGGGCTGGAGGTTGTGCAGAAACGCATCGAGCCGGTCGCGCCCTGGAAGCACCTGCCGCCGCAGCTGTGGCTGGCGCCCCTGCATTTTCTGGGCCCCGGCAGCGATGCCATCGAACCGCCCTGGCCGGACGTGGTGATCGGCACCGGGCGGCTGACCGTCGCTGTGGCACTGGCCATCAAGCGCGCCAGCGGCGGGCGCACGTTCAATATCCGCATCCAGGATCCGCACACCGCCTATGACGAATTCGACGTCATCGTCACGCCCCAGCATGACCGCTGCAGCCGCCCGAATGTCATTCCTACGCTGGGTGGCCTGCATACGATCACCCCGGCGCGCATCAGCGAGGCCGGCGCGCGCTTCGCAGAGAAGTTCGCCCACTTGCCGCGCCCGCGTGTGGCGGTTCTGGTGGGCGGCACCAACAAGTGCTATCGACTGACGCCCGAGATCGGCCGGGCATTGGGCGAGCAGCTCGCCGCCCTGTCGGCATCGACCGGCGCGGGTATTCTCCTCACCCCGTCGCGCCGCACCGGGGCCGAAGTGGAAGCCGCATTGCGTGACGCGCTGGCGCACACCCCCGCCTATATCTGGGACGGCACGGGCGAGAATCCCTATCTCGCCTACCTTGCGCTGGCGGACACCATCGTGGTGACGGCGGATTCGGTCAACATGGTTTCGGAAGCCTGCACCACCGGCAAGCCGGTTTTCGTGGTGGAACTGGAAGGCGGCAACAGGAAGTTCCGGCTGTTTCACGAGGCCATGCGCGCGGGGGGGTATACGCGTCCCTTCACCGGAAAACTGGAAAGCTGGCGCTACCCTGCGCTTGACGATGTCGGCAGGGTCGCGCAGGAAATCCGCAATCGCCTTGGGAATTCCTGAGCGCTTGTCTTCCGGCGGCGCCCGGCTTCACCAGGTTGCAGCGCCCCGCGCGCCTTGCGCTGATCGGCGCGGGCGCGATTTGTGCCAAGCGGGCAAGCCCTTTAAGATTCGGGCCTCCATGTCCTTTCATTAGCGGATTCCCTCGGCGCCATGAGGCGCCGCGAAGCGCATCCAACCGGAAATCTTCATGCCGATCAAAATCGAAACATTCAGCAACGCCAAGGGCGGAAGCAGCTTCTTCAAGGCACTGGGTCACCCCCTGACGGTCGACAAGGCGGCCGCCCTGATGGCCAGACTGGGGCACGGGCCGGTGGCCGTCTACGATCCCCTCGGCATGGCGGAAGGTTTTTTCGAGTTCCATGATCTGTCCATGCTGGATGTGCGGGACGTGTTCGTTCAGCGGCTGGAGGACCTGGGCAGGACCGTGCTGGGACACGAGACGCAGCCGGTGACCCGCCTGCAGGGCACGCAGGCTTCCACCCTGTTCGTTGTCGCGTTTGATGCGAAGCGTCTGATTGCGCAGATGGGTCATCTGGTTCCGGCGGGTACGGACATCGTCAGCCTGGACGAGATCCGGATCCCGGACGAGATGCTCACGAATCGCCGGCGCTATCTCGATCCGCTCAACTTCGCCACCAACTTCGCGCTGCTGCGCGACGCCGAGGGTTGGCACACGCGCATCGTGACAGCCGACTACTGGACGGGCTGGGGTGCACCCAAGCCGCCTGCAGTGTGGTTTTGCCTGTTCGACCAAGCGGGCGGGGTGCTGGCGCAGTGGCAGGATGCGATTTCTGCTCCGGGTGCGAGCCTGGTGGTGGATAGCCAGGCGGTGCGCCGGCGCTTCAAGCTCGGTGATTACACCGGCTCGCTGTTCATCCACGTGCTGGGCGTGGCGGGACATGACGTCGTCAAATATGCGCTCGACACCTACGGCGACGACCCCACGCGGCTTTCCTGCACGCACGATGCGAATGCCTGGCCCTCGGACTTGTATGCCGGGTTGCCCGCGCCGAAGTCCGATGAATCCGTCGTGCTGTGGATCCAGAACAGCCATCCGGTGACCATCCCGAAGCGGGGCATCGGGGTGAACCTGATGGGAAGCGAGGACATCGCCTGGCTGGACGAGGAAATCCCGCCATTCGCCAGCTACCCGCTGGAGGTTGCCGCGCTGCTGCCGCAGGCGCGCTGGCCGCAGCAGATCGAGGTCCAGGCGGGCCGGTATTTCGTGCGGCCGCGCTACGAAGTGCATGCGAAGAACGGGCGCAGCCGCATTGCGCATGCCAATGTGGAGCGCAACGATCTCGTCGCCGACCCGGTGATTCCCAAGCTCGGGGCGCTGATGGGCAAGGGTTTCATTCTGCCCGCGCCCATCCTGCCGACCGGGCAGTGGGACAGCATCCTGCAGCCCACGCCGATGTCCACCGCCCAG
>JAJZRT010000432.1 GCA_021802595.1 Pseudomonadota bacterium | reverse complement strand
TTCCTCTATATCGTCGGGCTGATCCTCACCGACATTTCCTATTCGTGGGTGGACCCGCGGGTACGGCTGCAATGAGCTTCATACCCGTCATTCTGTGGACCGATGCGCTGATTTTCGCGCTGCTGGCGGCGTTGCTGGTGCTGGCAGGCTTCATCCGCCGCCACGCACACCTGCGTGCGCCATGGGCAGCCGTGGCGCGACGTCCGATGGCGATGGGAGCGGCACTGGTGCTGGCGGTATTCGTGGTCATCGGCCTGCTCGATTCTTTGCATTACCGCGAGAGGCTGCCCGACAGCCCCCCTGGCAGGCCGCAATATTCCGTCGAGGTGCTTTCCGTGTTCGACGCACTGGTAGGCCGCTTGCGCACGCAGCAGGAAAAAACCTATTCCGCCCCGCTGGCGATGCAGCTGTACGCCAAGGAATTCGTCGAACGCGACGGCGCCACCGTGCGCGATTACCCGCGCCTCAAATATGGTGGCGCGCATCTGGAACAGGCCAGCGAACGCGTGCCCGATATTGTCCGGCGCATCCTCGTCGGCCTGGCGCAGGGCCTGGCGGCCGGCCTGCTGCTGTTCGGCCTGCTGGCCGCCTGGCAGACGCATCAACGCAGCATGGTTTTCGGGGAGTGGCTGACAGCCTGGGGAACCGGTCAGCTCGGCTGGCCCGCACGGACGGTCGTCCTGATCCTGGCCCTGATGCTGATGCTGGGCGCGGCGACGGTCCATCTGGCCGCGGGCTACCACGTCTTTGGCACCGACAAGGTTGGGCAGGATGTGCTCTACATCAGCCTCAAGAGCATCCGCACCGGCCTGGTAATCGGAACGCTCACCACGCTGGTCACGCTGCCGCTGGCGATCGTGCTGGGGATTACGGCAGGCTATTTCCGTGGCTGGATCGACGACGTCATCCAGTATGTCTACACCGTGCTGAATTCGATTCCCGGCGTGCTGCTGATCGCGGCAGCCGTGCTGATCGTTCAGGTCGCGATCGAGGCCCATCCGGACCTGTTCGATACGGCGGCGGCGCGGGCCGACGTTCGCCTGCTGGCCCTGTGCCTGATCATGGGCGTGACCAGCTGGACCGGCCTGGCGCGGCTGCTGCGCGGCGAATCACTGAAGCTCAGGATGCTCGATTATGTCGAGGCGGCACGGGCGTTCGGCGTATCGCATGCGCGCATCATCAGCCGCCATATTTTCCCCAACGTGTTTCACCTCGTGCTGATCGCGATCGTGCTGGATTTTTCGGGGCTGGTGCTCGCCGAGGCCGTGCTGTCCTACGTCGGCGTCGGCGTCGATCCCACCATGTACAGCTGGGGCAACATGATCAACGGGGCGCGCCTCGAGCTGGCGCGAGAGCCTGTCGTCTGGTGGCAGCTCGGCGCGGCGTTCGCCTTCATGTTCACCCTGGTGCTGGCGGCCAACCTGTTTGCCGACGGCGTGCGTGACGCCTTCGATCCGCGCCTGGAGGGACGCCGGTGAAGCCCCTGCTGCAGGTCGACAGGCTCGTCACGGCCATCGGCCCTGCACGCGTGGTCGATGGCATCTCGTTCCATGTTGCGGCGGGCGAAACCTATGCCTTGCTGGGGGAATCGGGCTGCGGCAAGTCGATGACGGCGTTATCCCTCATGCGGTTGTTGCCGGACGGCGGACGCGTCGTGTCGGGTGCGGTGCAACTGGGCGAAACCGGTGTGCTGGCGCTGCCCGAGCGCGAAATGCGGCGCGTCCGCGGCGGGCAGATGGCGATGATTTTCCAGGAACCGATGCTGGCGCTGAATCCCGTCATCAAGGTGGGCGACCAGATCGGCGAGGCGCTGGCGCTGCATCAGGGGCTCCGCGGACAGGCGGCGCGCGATGCGGCGCGCGCGCTGCTCGATGCAGTGGGGGTGCCGGATGCGGCACGCCGGCTCGACACCTATCCGTTCGAACTCTCGGGCGGCCTGCGACAGCGGGTGATGATCGCGATGGCGCTGGCGGGCGAGCCCGAACTGCTGATCGCCGACGAACCGACGACGGCGCTCGACGTAACCATCCAGGCGCAGGTGCTCGATGTGCTGCGTCGCCTGCGCAGCGAGCGCCGGATGGGCATGCTGCTGATCACGCACGATCTCGGCGTGGTGGCCGGGAATGCCGACCGCGTGGGCGTGATGTATGCCGGCGAACTGGTGGAGGAGGGCGCGCGCGATGCATTCTTCGCAGCGCCGCAGCATCCCTACAGCCGCATGCTGTTCGAGGCGCTGCCGCGTTCCGGCGATGGAGGGCGGCTAACCGCGATTCCCGGCCAGGTGCCCCGGCTCGACAGCCCGTTGCAGGGTTGCCGCTTTGCGCCACGCTGTCCGTTCGCCATCGCGCGCTGCCGTACGGAATCGCCCGGCTGGCAGGAACGGGACGGCCAGCGGGTACGCTGCCACCTGGCCGGCACCCTGCCGGCGCGCAACCTGCCCGAGCGGGCTGCGCACCGTGCTCCAGAGCACGCTCCTCAGCCGCTGCTGCAGGTGGAGGGACTGAAGGTGCATTTCCCGATCCGGCGCGGGCTCATCCAGCGTACGGTGGACCATGTACGTGCCGTCGACGACGTCAGCCTGGCGATCCAGGCCGGCCGCACGCTGGCGCTGGTGGGGGAGTCGGGCTGCGGCAAGACGACGGTCGGCAAGGCGCTGCTGCGGCTGATCGAGCCGACCGCGGGCAGCATCGTGCTGGGCGGCGAAACCGTCACCGCAAACAATGCATCCAGCTTGCGGCGCCAGGCGCAGATGGTGTTCCAGGATCCATTCAGTTCGCTCAACCCGCGCATGCGGGTGGCGGATATCCTGCTCGAAGGCATGGACGCACTGGGCGTGGGGGCAGCCGGCACACGCCGCGACGCGGTCGCGCGGCTGCTGCATCAGGTCGGGCTGCCGGACGACGCCGGCGGCCGCTATCCGCATGCGTTCTCCGGTGGCCAGCGGCAGCGCATTGCCATCGCGCGGGCGCTCGCGGTGTCGCCGCGGCTGGTGATCTGCGACGAGCCGACCAGCGCGCTCGACGTGTCGGTGCAGGCGCAGATCCTCAACCTGTTGAAGGACCTGCAGGGCGAACTGGGCCTGGCCTATCTTTTCATCACGCACAATCTCGGCGTGGTGGAATACCTGGCACACGATGTGGCCGTGATGTACCTCGGCCGCATCGTCGAACAGGGGCCGGCCGCCGAGGTGCTGCGCGCGCCGCGCCATCCCTACACGCAGGCGCTGGTGAGCGCGGTGCCGCGCATCGAACCGGCAACCGGGCAGGGCATCATTCGCCTGGCGGGCGACCAGCCTTCGCCGCTCAGCCCGCCGTCCGGCTGCCATTTCCATCCCCGCTGCCCGCATGCCAGCGAGGCATGCCGGCAGACCTACCCGGGACAGACCGGTGTGGGGAACGAACACTGGGTGCGCTGCCACTGGGTGGCGGGCCAGCGTTGAATTTTTTGGAGTTGGAGCGTCAATTGAACAGCGGAAAACACAGTCGGAATTTCTGGTTCGGCAACGGCATCCTGGCCGTGGCCATGCTGACCCTGCTTTTCATGGGGCCGCTTTCCGATGCGCTGGGCATCTGGGCTGCGGTGTTATGGATGGTACTGGCCGCGCTGGGGATGGCGCTGGTGATGTCGGACAAGTCGGAGGAGCCGCCTGAAGCGGACTGAGCGGACGTTCCTCAGGGTTTCCTGACCGTGACCGTCTGGCCTGCACGGACCGTGCTGTGTTTCCTGAATACGGGATTCCAGGATTTGAGTTCTGCCAGACTGATGTCGAATCGCTGGGCAATGGCGCTCAGCGTATCGCCTCGCTTGACGGTGTAGTGTGTCGGGCGGGAGGGTTTGGCGGGCCGGGGCGTATAGGCAACGGGCTGTATGGCCGCCGTCCCCGGGTCTGCATCCGTCCTGGAAGGAAGACGCAGGGTCTGGCCTGCCGTGAGGCGTCCGTCGAGGCCGGGGTTGGCGTCGCCGAGTTCGGCGACGGTCAGGCCGTAGCGGCGGGCGATGCTGAACAGGGTGTCGCCGCGCTGCACCTCGATCCGGCTCGGCAGGGCAGCCGACGGCGGGGGGGCATCGTCTTTGGCCGCAGCCATGCCGCGGTTCCTGACGGGCACCAGTATGGTCTGCGTGCGTACCAGCCTGCCGCGTTTCAGATGGAACTGGTTATGTTCTTCGAGGCTGGCGAGGCTGACGCCGAAACGCTGGGCAATGGCCTGGGGGCGCTCGCCCTTCTGTACGGTGTACGGCTGCCAGGAGTCCCAGCTTCCGGTTTCGAGGTTGCGCTGGAAGGCGTCAGCCTTGTCGACCGGCACCAGCAGGTTGACCGGCGTGTCGGAGCGGATGAGTCGGCGCGGGAAGGCAGCATTCAGCGCGACGAAGTCGTCGCGGCTCATGCCTGCCAGCCGCGCAGCGGAGCGGATGTCCATGCTGGCGGCGTGGACGGTGACCTGGTTGAAGTAGGGCTGGTTGGGCAGCGCATCGATGGCGACGCCGTAG
>JAJZRT010000431.1:2886-4491 GCA_021802595.1 Pseudomonadota bacterium | reverse complement strand
CGAGCATGCGCTGATAGCTGCCGTTGTTCGCGTGCTGCAGCTCGGGTTGGCCGCTGTCGCGCAGCAAGCCCAGCACGATTTCGACTGCGGCCCGGATCGACGAGAATGGCGCCAGCCACTTATGCAGCTGGTCCGCACGCACCTCTGCCGCCTGATGCAGCCAGTAGTGGTAGGAGGGCAGATCGAATTCGCACATGCCACCCGGAATGGCCGCACGCTGCTTGATGGCCATCAGCCAGTCGTCCTCGCGCAGGTGCTGGCCCACTTTTCCTGGCAACTGATAGATGCCCTGATGGGCTGCCTCGATTGCGACCAGCACCTGTTCCAGCGTGGCGCCCTGCACATGGGGGTTGCCGCGCAGCGCGGTCAGCACGGCTTTCTGCCGGTCCAGTTCCTGCAGCAGGTCGGATTTGAGGTCGGCGCGCGCGGCGACTTCAGCCATCTCGAACAAGGTCAGCAAGGCAGCATGATGCGCGTGCGGGTCGGACGATGCGGCGTAGGCATCGAAACGGTCGAACAGGTCTTCCAGCCGCAATAGCGTGCGGATGCGTTCGCTCAGGGGGTATTCGTAATGGATCACGCCGCAACGCGTTGGATTTAATGGGTCGATTGTCGCCGATCCATGCGGAAAATCAAGACGACGCCGCGGCAAGTCCCAGATAGCGCTGATGCAGCTCCGCCACCCTGGACTGCAGGGCGGCCGGCGTTTCCGTATTGAGGATCACATCGTCCGCCGCCGCCAGGCGCGTGGCACGTCCGGCCTGCGCTGCAAGGATGGCCTCCACCTCGTTCCGGGCAAGTCCGCTGCGCGCCATCACCCGCGCGACCTGCAACTCTTCGGGGCAGTCGACCACCAGCACGCGGTTCAGCACATCCCGGTAGCCGCCGGTTTCCACCAGCAGGGGAATCACGACCAATGCATACGGCGTGGTCAGCGTCGCCAGCGTCTGCGCCACGACTGCCCGGATGCGCGGATGCAGGATGGCTTCGAGCCGGTGCCGTTCGCCAACGTCGGAGAATATGCGCCGCCGCAGGGCAGCACGATCCAGGGCACCATCTGCCAGCACCACCCCCGCGCCGAACGCCGCGCGGATGGCATCCAGCGCCGCGCCGCCCGGCGCGGTCAGTTCACGCGCGATGGCATCCGTATCGATCACCGGCACGTCATGCGCTGCGAAGCAATCGGCGACGGTCGACTTGCCCGAGCCGATCCCGCCTGTGAGGCCGACCACCAACATCAGTACTGCGCCAGGTAAGCCTGCGTCAGGTCGGCGCCGAAGAACAGCGCCACCAGGCCGCCGCCCGCCAGGTAGGGCCCGAACGGAATCGGCACGCGGCGGTCATGCTTCACCAGCACAATCATCGCAACGCCGATTACCGCACCGACCACCGACGACAGGAGCAGGGTAACGGGCAGCATCTGCCAGCCGAGCCAGGCACCGATGGCCGCCAGCAACTTGAAGTCGCCGTAGCCCATGCCTTCCTTGCCGGTGACCAGCTTGAACAGCCAGTACACCGACCACAGGATCCCATAGCCCGCCATGGCGCCGATGACCGCGTCCGGCAGGCTGGCGAAATGCCCATTCAGGTTGAACAGCAAGCCCA
>JAJZRT010000431.1:0-2876 GCA_021802595.1 Pseudomonadota bacterium | reverse complement strand
CGCCCCATTTCCAGGCGACCGCTGCGGACAGCAACGCAGTGAGCAGTTCCACCAGCGGGTAGCGGGCGCTGATCGGCGTGGCACAGGCCGAGCAGCGCCCGCGCAGCCACAGCCACGATACCAGTGGAATGTTTTCCAGCGCAGTGATCTGATGCCCGCACCGGGTGCAGGCCGAGCGCGGCAGCCACAGGTTGTAGCGCGGGGCTTCGGCCGGCGTCTCGCCGCGCAATTCCGCGCACTGCACCCGCCATTCGGCCTCCATCATTTTGGGGAGCCGGTGGATGACGACGTTCAGGAAACTGCCCACCAGCAGGCCGAATAAAAAAACCAGCCCGGTGAGGAGGGCTGGTTCGGCGTGCAGCAATTCCATCAGATGGCCTGGCCCATCTTGAAGATCGGCAGGTACATGGCGATCACCATGCCACCGATGAGCGTGCCCAGCACCACCATGATGAGCGGCTCCATCAGGCTGGACAGCGCCTCGACGGCATCATCGACTTCCGCCTCGTAAAAGTCGGCCACCTTCCCCAGCATGGAGTCAAGCGAGCCGGATTCCTCGCCGATGGCCGACATCTGCAATACCATGTTGGGAAACCGTCCGGTGTTCTGCATCGCGACTGTCAGCGCCGTGCCGGTCGCCACTTCGCCGCGGATCTTGTTGGTTGCCTCGACGAACACCTGATTGCCCGACGCCCCCCCCACCGATTCGAGCGCCTCGACCAGCGGCACGCCCGCGGCGAACATGGTGGCCAGCGTGCGCGTCCAGCGCGCGATGGTGGCTTTCTCGATGACCGGGCCAAAAATCGGCAGCTTGAGCATGAGGCGATCCATGAACATCTGCACCTTGCGCGAGCGTTTCCACGACTGGAAAAAGGCATACAGCCCCCCGCCGATGGCCCCGAATATCGCCCACCACCATTTGACGAAGAAATCCGACATCGCCATGACCACCAGGGTCGGCCCCGGCAGGTCGGCGCCGAAGCTGCTGAACAGGCTCTTGAACGCCGGGATCACGAAAATCATGATGATGGCGGTGATGACGAACGCCACCACGATGATGGAAATCGGATAGAACAGGGCCGACTTGATCTTGCCCTTGATGGCGAGGATTTTTTCCTTGTAGACCGCCAGCCGGTCGAGCACGCCTTCGAGAATGCCGGCTGCCTCGCCCGCCCCCACCAGGTTGCAGAACAGCGCGTCGAAATATAGAGGATGACGGCCGAACGCCTGCGTGAGGCTGCTGCCCTTCTCGATGTCCGCCTTGATCTCCAGCAGCAGGCGCTGCATCGAGGGGTTGGAATGCCCGCGCGCCACGATTTCGAAGGACTGCAGCAAGGGAACCCCTGCTTTCATCATGGTCGCCAGCTGGCGGGTGAATAGCGCGACGTCCTTGTCGGTGATTTTCTTCGCCCCGCTGAACAGGGCGCTCTGCTTCTTGACCTTGGTGACCGTGATGCCCTGCTTGCGCAGCAGGGAATTGACCACGGCCTCGCCGCCAGCCTGCATCTGCCCCTTGACCTTCTTGCCGCGCTTGTCCATGCCCTCCCACAGGAAGGTGGCGTCCTTGACTGCCTTTGCCGCTGTAGCCATAGAGGAAATTCCTTAAATGTTGGTAACGGCCTCGACCTCTTCCAGCGAGGTGAGACCGGATTTCACTTTCAACAGACCCGCCTGCCGCAGGTCCAGCACGCCTTCGCGTCGCGCCTGGTCGGCGATGTCGGCCTCGTTCCCACCCGTAAGAATGATGCGGGTCATGGCATCCGTGATCGGCATGACCTGATAGATGCCCACGCGCCCCTTGTAGCCGGTGCCGCCGCAGATGTCGCAGCCCACGGGCTTGTAGGGTTTCCAGGTGCCGTCCAGCTGTTCCTCGGTAAAGCCCGCGGCTAGCAGGGCTTCCTGCGGAATGTCTGCAGGCTGCTTGCAGCTGCACAGCTTCCGCCCCAGCCGCTGCGCGGTAATCAGGATCACCGAGGACGCCACGTTGAAAGGCGCCACCCCCATGTTCAGCAGCCGGGTGAGCGTCCCGGGCGCATCGTTGGTGTGCAGGGTGGACATCACCATGTGACCGGTCTGCGCGGCCTTGATGGCGATATCGGCGGTTTCCAGGTCGCGGATTTCGCCGACCATGATGACGTCGGGATCCTGTCGCAGGAAGGATTTCAGCGCTGCCGAGAACGTCAGTCCGGCCTTGTCGTTGACGTTGACCTGGTTGATCCCGGGCAACTGGATTTCCGCCGGGTCTTCCGCCGTCGAGATGTTGACGTCGGGCTTGTTGAGGATATTCAGGCAAGTGTAGAGCGACACCGTCTTGCCCGAGCCCGTCGGGCCGGTCACCAGCACCATGCCGTAGGGACGCTGCACCGCATGCAGCAGCAGATCCTTCTGCCACGGCTCGTAGCCGAGCGCCTCGATCCCCAGCTGCGCGCTGGTGGGATCGAGAATACGCATGACGATCTTTTCGCCGTACAGCGTGGGCAGGGTGCTGACCCGGAAATCGATGGCGCGGTTCTTCGACAGCACCATTTTCATGCGACCGTCCTGCGGTACGCGCTTTTCCGAGATGTCCAGCCGCGACAGCACCTTGATGCGCGAAGCGACCTTGTCCTTGATCGCCATCGGCGGCTGCGCCACCTCGTACAGAATGCCGTCACGGCGGTAGCGGATGCGGTAGAACTTCTCGTACGGTTCGAAATGGATGTCTGAGGCGCCGATATTGATGGCGTCGAGCATGATCTTCTGCAGATAGCGCACCACCGGCGCATCGTCGATCTCGATGCCGCCGGTGTCCTGCTGGGCGGCGGTGCTTTCCTCGTCAGCAAAATCCAGGTTGAGGTCTTCCGCATTCAACACGGCCATCGCGTTGTCGTTCGCCT
>JAJZRT010000430.1 GCA_021802595.1 Pseudomonadota bacterium | reverse complement strand
GCTGTCTTCCCTGGTCGCCGCCACGATTGCCGGTGCTTTCAGCCTGTCCGCCATGGCTGCCGATGCACCCGCCGCTCCGGCTGGCGCCGCCCCCGCCACTGAAAAGCCTGCTGCGGCCCCCAAGGCCAAGAAGCATGTCAAGAAGCACGTCAAGAAACATGCCGCCAAGAAAATGGAAGAGAAGAAGGGTGACGCTGCTGCCGAACCCGCCAAGAAGTAATTCTTCTTCCCGGCTCAAAAAACCGCGCTCCCGGGCGCGGTTTTTTTATGCCGCCCCGGCAAGAAACGACTGCCACCAGCGCTTGCGCTGGCCGGTCACCACGCCCCGCATTTCAAGCTCGCGCGGCGGTGTCCTGCTCATCAGCCAGCCGGGCAGCACCGAGGACTTCATTGCACTCGAACCGCACGAACTGCCGAGATGGTTGGGATCGTAGATCTTGACGAAGTTGGGTGAGTCGAGATCGTCCGCGTAGACGATCGCGCAGTAGTCCTCGTGATGCTCGCGCCGCAGCAGTTCGTCGAGTTCGCGCATGAACTGCTGCACCTTATCGGCAGCGGACGGCGCCGTCGGAACATCCTGCCCCACCGCGTAGAGATACCAGCCTGCCGTGGCATCCACCTTTTGCCAGAATGCCGTCAGTTGGTCCCAGCGCATCACGCTGTACAGCAGGCCATTGTAGTAACGGTCGAATTCATCGGGCTGATTGGAACTGCTCTGGGTCATGGCGTTTCCCCGGATGTTGGTTCGGCGACTGGCACGCCGAATGTTTTTGGCAATCTGACGTGCCCGTTCTTATTCGGCTTTATTTGGCGACCTGGCGTTCGCGGATTTCCTCGAGCGTCTTGCAGTCGATGCACAGCGTGGCGGTCGGACGTGCCTGCAGGCGCTCCAGCCCGATCTCGACCCCGCACGACTCGCAGTAGCCGTAGTCGCCACTGTCGATCTTGGCGATGGTTTCGTTGATCTTTTTGATCAGTTTGCGCTCCCTGTCCCGGTTGCGCAATTCCAGCGCCATGTCGGATTCCTGGGTGGCGCGGTCGTTGGGATCGGCGAAGACCGTCTGCTCGTCCTGCATCGAATGCAGGGTGGTATCGATGTCCTGCGACAGTTCGGCTTTCCAGGCTTCTAGCATTTTGCGAAAATGCGCGAGCTGTTTCGCGTTCATGTATTCTTCGCCCTTTTTGGCCTTGTAAGGCTCGAAGCGCATCAAAGTTTCAGCCATCTCGTTCTCTGTTCTCTTTGAAAATTTCGGTCTAATCCGGGCCAAGCCCAACCTGCTTTAATATCAGAATCGTTCAAGCGCCGCAACCCATATGACACTACACGCCCTACTCTTCGACGTGGACGGCACCCTGGCCGACACCGAGCGCGACGGCCACCGCCCCGCCTTCAACCAGGCCTTTGCCGACGCCGGCCTCGATTGGCACTGGGACGTCGCCCTCTACGGCAAACTGCTCGCCGTCACCGGCGGCAAGGAGCGGATGAAGCACTATATCGACCACTATCGGCCGGACTATAGGAAGCCGGCCAATTTCGACGATCTGGTGGCCGACCTCCACAAGGCCAAGACCCGCCACTACAGCGCGCTCGCCGCGCGCGGCGGCATCCCGATGCGCCCCGGCGTCAAGCGCCTGCTGATCGAAGCGCGCGCCGCCGGCCTCAGGTTGGCGATCGCCACCACCACCACCCCGGAAAACGTCACCGTGCTGCTGGAACACAGCCTGGGCGCCGGCACCCAGGACTGGTTCGAGGTCATCGCCGCGGGCGACATCGTGCCCGCCAAGAAACCCGCGCCCGACATCTATCACTACGCGCTGGAGAAAATGGGGCTCGCCGCCGCGGACTGCCTGGCCTTCGAGGATTCGGAAAACGGGTTGAGAGCCAGCTTGGGGGCCGGCCTGAAGACGCTGGTGACGGTGAACGACTACACGCTGGATCACGATTTCACCGGCGCCGCCGTGGTGCTGTCCGACTTGGGTGACCCCGGCGCGCCGAACCGGGTGCTCGCTGGCCCCGATTTCGGCCAGCCCTTCGTCGATGTGGCCTACTTAAGGACGCTGCAGCGGGGCTGAATCCGCTCAGGGGTTGTGCATCAGCGCGGCTTCGAGCGTGTTTTCCAGCAGGGTCGCCACGGTCATCGGCCCTACCCCGCCGGGCACCGGGGTGATCCAGCTGGCGCGCGCCGCCGCGGTATCGAAATCGACGTCGCCGACCAGCTTGCCGTCGGGCAGGCGGTTGATGCCGACGTCGATCACGATCGCGCCCTCGCGCACCCAGTCGCCCGGAATCATGCGCGGCCGCCCCACCCCCACCACCAGCACCTCGGCGGAGCGCACGAAACTTTCGAGGTCGCGCGTGGCGCTGTGGCACACGGTGATGGTGCAGCCGGCTAGCAAGAGTTCGAGACTCATCGGCCGGCCGACGATGTTGGACGCCCCCACCATCACCGCGTTCTTGCCGCGCAGCTCCTCGTTGGTCGCGCGCAGCAGCGTCATGATGCCGCGCGGCGTGGAGGGCCGCAGCGTCGGCATCTTCACCGCCAGCCGGCCGATGTTGTAAGGGTGGAAGCCGTCGACGTCCTTGTCCGGCCGGATGCGTTCGATCACGGTCTCGGCGTCGATATGCGCCGGCAGCGGCAGTTGCACCAGGATGCCGTCGATGGCCGGATCGGCGTTCAGCGTGTCGATCAGCGCCAGCAGTTCGGCCTGCGTGGTGGCGCTGGGCAGGTCGTGCGCGATGCTGGTGACACCGGCGCGCTCGCAGGCGCGCTTCTTGTTGCGCACATAGACGGCGGAGGCGGCATCGTCGCCGACCAGGATCACCGCCAGGCCGGGACGGCGCTTGCCCTGCGCCTCGCGTTCGGCCACCTTGTCGTGGACCACTGCGAGGATGGTGTCGGCCATGGCCTTGCCGTCGAGAATACGTGCGCTCATCGAGAAACCCTGAAGCAAAAGAGCGATTTTCCCGGAAATCCCCCTTCCGACTCAAGCGGAAATTGACCCCGCCGGTTCGCCAAGGTATAGTCTCGCCTCTCCGAAATGCGCCCAGATTTTTCGAGCGCGCGGATTTCGGGGTGTAGCGCAGCCCGGTAGCGCGCCTGCTTTGGGAGCAGGATGTCGGAGGTTCGAATCCTCTCACCCCGACCACCCCTATCCGACCAGTAAGAGATCGTGCCCGAGAAGTGAGTCTCTGCCCGTAGCTCAACTGGATAGAGCACCAGCCTTCTAAGCTGGGGGTTACAGGTTCGATTCCTGTCGGGCAGGCCAAGGTTTTCGTTGTCAGCCAAGGCTGGCGACACAATGGTGGATGTAGCTCAGTTGGTAGAGTCCAGGATTGTGATTCCTGTTGTCGTGGGTTCGAGTCCCATCATCCACCCCAATAATTCAAGGCATTTGCCGATAGCGCCCGCTAACTTCTGTAAGATGGCGGGCGCTTTTTGTAAGATAGCCACCGACCAGATCGCGGCGGCTCACTCTCCCGGTCCCTTCCGATCACCTGCTAACATGCAGTGAGTTGGTCGGCTACTTGGTCATGGGCTCTACAAGGCGCATCCTGGCATGGCGCGCGCCGGAGCAGCAGCACGACAATTGGTTTGCAGCACCGGCTTGGGTGCTGGCTCCGCCTTAGCAAAAAGGTACGTCGCAAGGCGTTCACAGTACACGTAGGCCAGTTCGGGTTGATTGAGCGTGGCCAACTGTGCAATGTCTGGCGCGCCGTCCAGAAACTCAAGCAGCTTGCTTTTGGTGACTTGGTGTAGGTTTCCAGCACTCGAAGTGCGGTGTCGCTATCGTCAAACACGTAGTATCCGCCAGTGTGGTCGGGCGTTGAGGCCTCGATCCGGGTCTTGCCCAAGGCCCATTCGAGGGCGGGCTCGTACAGCTGTAAAACGTGCCGTCCCTGGCCTCTACGATCTCTAGGCCGTGCGCACTTCCCGGGCCACCTTGGCCTTCAGTGGATGCTTGGCGACCCCTGTGAGGGTGTTGATCACCTCCCCCAAGGCGGTGGCCACGCGGGAGAGCTTCACTACTCGAGCTTTTTCCGAGCCGCCGAGCCATTCGAGTTCAACCCCGCGGCCTTTGCGGCGCAGCAGGACGTAGTCCTTGGTCGGGCTGTTGCCGTACTTGGTGCACACGGTATAGCGGCGCTGATACAGGGCGATGCCGTTCTTGGCGTCGTACGGGTCGTAGTTCAGTGCGCTGCCCCGGTGTTTCCGGTCAACACTCACGTAGGGCGCGTCAAGCAAGCCGGCCTTGATGGCGCGCTCCAGTAGCGTCCTGGCGCCCTTGATGTGGGTGTCGTTCGTTGCGCCGACCAGTTGGCCGAAGTTCGGATCGCGCGTCACAGTGTTCTTCATTTCTCTACCTTTCCCGGGGCACCCCGGATTGAATCGCCCCCAGTTTACTAGACACCTTTGAGCCTATAAATTTGGCTAAACGGAGGTGTTATGACGAACAAGCGGTACACGGAAGAATTCAAGATTGAGGCGGTCAAAC
>JAJZRT010000429.1 GCA_021802595.1 Pseudomonadota bacterium | reverse complement strand
CTATGTGAACAACAAGATCGTCGATACCGAGATCGCTTCCCAGGTCTGGATCCAGGCACAGGCGGTGCTGACCGCGCTGGTCTGGTCGGGTGTGGTGGCCTTCATCTGCTTCAAGCTGGTTGACCTCACCATCGGTCTGCGTGTGCCGGAAGAACAGGAGCGCGAAGGTCTGGATACGACCCAGCATGGCGAGCGTGCCTACAGCATGTAAGCCAGCCTGTCTCTGACGGGAATCCGGGGCGCCCTTCGGGGCGCCCCTTTTCATTGGGGGTCCGCCTGCGCCCGGCTGAGGATTCTGCAACGCGGGGCAAACCTTCCCTCACGGCGCTTGTCTCGCCATTCCCTTTCCTGTCTTGCACGCTAAAACGGTGCGCCCGCGCACTAAAAGAAGGCTCGATTCGTGCCCGAAAAAATGCCGTGATTTGGCAGTTATCCTTTTTTATTCATGTTGTTATCTGGTTTTGCAGGTGGTGGCACGACGGTTGCTAGATGGTGCGTGAATATTACGAATATTCAATTCAGTAATACCACTCACCCCGTCAAGGAGCCCACCATGAACGTGAAGCATATCCGAAGCACCCTGAAGACCCTGTTCACCCGGCTGGTGATTCCCGCTGCCGCGGCCCTGGCCATTTCGGCGCACGCGGCCCAGCCGCTCAAGATCGGCTACAGCGACTGGCCGGGCTGGGTCGCCTGGCAGGTCGCCATCGACAAGGGCTGGTTCAAGGAAGCCGGCGTGCCCGTCGACTTCGAGTGGTTCGATTATTCCGCTTCGATGGACGCCTACTCGGCCGGCAAGATCGACGCCGTGCTGATGACCAACGGCGATGCCCTCGTCACCGGCGCGTCCGGCGGCAAGAGCGTCATGATCATGCTGACCGACTACTCCAACGGCAACGACATGATCGTCGCCAAGCCAGGCATCAAGTCGCTGAAGGAACTCAAGGGCAGGAAGATCGCGGTCGAGGAGGGCCTGGTCGAGCACCTGCTGCTGCTCAATGGCCTGAAGAAGGCCGGCATGAAGGAATCCGACGTGACCCTGGTCAACGCCAAGACCAACGAGATGCCGCAGGTGCTGGCCAGCGGCGACGTCGCCGCGGTCGGCGCTTGGCAGCCGATCGCCGGCCAGGCCATGAAGGCCGTGCCCGGCTCGCGCCCCGTCTATACCTCGGCCAACGAACCCGGCCTGATCTACGACGTGCTCGCCGTCAACCCGGCCAGCGCCAGGCAGAACAAGGCCGAGTGGGCGAAGGTCGTCAAGGTGTGGGACCGCGTCGTGAAGTACATCAACGATCCGAAGACGCAGCCCGATGCCGTCAAGATCATGGCCGCCCGCGTCGGCATCTCGCCCGCCGCCTACCTGCCGCTGCTCAAGGGCACGCACCTGCTGAGCCTGGCCGACGGCAAGAAGGCCTACGTGAAGGCGCCCGGCTTCGGCTCGATCTACGGCTCGTCCAGGGTCGCCGACGACTTCAATGTTGCCAACGGCGTCTACAAGGCGCACCAGGACGTCGACAGCTACATCGATCCGTCCTTCACCAACGCCAAGTGACGGCCTGGGCAACCCAGACTGACAACGGAGCAGAGGCAAACATGATTTTCAGCCTGTTCGGTCGCGGTGCGGATTCCGGTGCACGCACGCGCACGCTGCTCGCGATCGGCTCGTTCCTGCTTCCGTTGCTGGCGTGGTGCGTGGTCAGCTACGCGCCCTTCGTCTGGCATCCGAAAGTCCTCGTCACCGATCCCGGTGGCGTGGACTACTTCCAGGTCGACATGCTCGTCGACAAGGCCATGTTCAGGGACGAGGTCGCCAACATGGAAGCGGCGCACCTCGCGCTTCCGCAGGGCACACCCGCCAACCCGATCTACCTGCCTGCGCCCGGCGACGTGGCGAAGGCCCTCTACAACGGTTTCGTCCATCCGCCCAAGAGCACCGACGTACCCTCGATGCCCGCGAGCCTGTGGCACAGCATCCAGATCATCTTCTGGGGCTTCCTGATCTCGTCGCTGATCGGCGTGCCGCTCGGCATCCTCTCCGGCACCTACAACCTGGTCGGCCGGCTGAACGAACCCTTCATCGAATTCTTCCGCTATCTGCCGGCGCCTGCCTTCGGCGCGCTGGCGGTGGCCATCCTCGGCATCTACGACGGTCCCAAGATCGCGATCATCGTCATCGGCACCCTGTTCCAGCAGGTGCTGATCATCGCCAACACCACCCGCAAGCTCGAAGCCACGCTGATCGAGGCGGCGCGCACGCTCGGTACCCGCCACGTCAGGCTGCTGACCAAGGTGGTCGTGCCGGGCATCCTGCCCGATCTCTATCGCGACCAGCGCATCCTGCTCGGCTGGGCCTGGACCTACCTGATCGTCGCCGAGCTGATCGGCACCAGTTCGGGCATCACCTGGTTCATCACCCAGCAGGCGCGCTACCAGCATTTCGACAACGTCTACGCCGCCATCATGACCATCGGCATCATCGGCTTCGGCACCGACCTGATCCTGGCCCGGCTCGGCCGGCGGCTGTTCCCCTGGGACCGCACCCAGGACCGCCAGTGAGGACCCGCGCATGAACCTGAACGAACCCGCCCTGCCCAGCTATCTCGACCAGTCCGACGAGGTGCGGGCCCGCTTCGAGCGCATCCGTCAGAGGGAAGCCATCCTCGAAGTCCGCGGCCTGGGCAAGCGCTACCGCTCGGCGCAGGGCGAGACCGAGGCCCTGCGGGGCATCGATTTCAGCGTCCGCCGGCGCGAGTTCGTCTGCGTCATCGGCCCCTCCGGCTGCGGCAAGTCGACCCTGATCCGCATCCTCGCCGGGCTCGACAAGCACACCTCGGGCGAGGCGCTGCTCGACGGCAAGCCGATCACCGGCCCCGGCCAGGACCGCGGCATGGTGTTCCAGGGCTACTCGCTGTTCCCCTGGCTCACGGTCAAGAAGAACGTCATGTTCGGTCCGCGCATGAAGGGCCAGGGCTACGACCAGGCCGAGCGCGACGCCAAGCTCTGGCTCGAACTCGTCGGTCTGGAGAAATTCGCCGACGCCTATCCGCACCAGCTTTCCGGCGGCATGCGCCAGCGCGTCGCGATCGCCCGTGCGCTCGTCAACCAGCCGCGCATCCTGCTGATGGACGAGCCCTTCGGCGCGCTCGATGCACAGACGCGCGCCAAGATGCAGACGCACCTGATCGACATCTGGAAGAACATCGACGTCACGGTGCTGTTCATCACGCACGACCTCGACGAGGCGATCTACTTGGCCGACCGCATCCTGGTGCTGAAGGCCCATCCCGGCGAGGTGCAGGAGGTGATCGAGGTGCCGGTGCCGCGGCCGCGCACGCCGGGCCAGTTCAACTCGCCCGAATTCCGCGCCACCAGGGCCCGGCTGGAGGCGCTGATCCACCCGGCGCCGGAACCGCTGCCGGAAGACGAGCAGGCCGTGAAGCCGCACATGATCCGCTTCACCGACGTGCGCGACAACGTGGAGTGACACGATGATCTGGGCAAATCTCACCTGGTCCGAACTCCCCGACGTGCTGGCCCGCTGCGGCCACGCCGCGCTCCTGCCGGTGGGCGCCACCGAGCAGCACGGCCCGCATCTGGGCTGCGGTGTCGATTTCGTGATCGCCGAGCAACTCTGCGCCGCCGTCGCCGCGCAGACCGGCGTGCCCATGCTGCCCACGCTGCCCTACGGCTGCTCGCTCGGCCACAGCCGGCGCTGGCCCGGCACGATCGCGCTGCAACCCATCACCCTCATCGAACTGATCAAGCAGATCGGCGACTGGGCGTATCACGGCGGCGTGCGCCGCCTGTTCATCGTCAACGCCCACGTCACCAATGCCGCGCCGCTGCGCTGTGCCCTGGAGATGCTGCGCGCCGAGCATGACGACCTGATGGTCGCGGTGATCAATACCGCCACCCTGAGCGAGCGGGTACGCGAATTCCACGCCGCCGACGCCGCCGACTGGCACGCCAACGACGCCGAGACCTCGATCATGCTGGCCATCGCCCCCGAGGGCGTGCGTCCGGACAGGCTGCTTGAGGCCGACGACCCCGACCGCACCTGCGGCTGCATCTTCGCGCATCCCGTGAACCGCACCAGCCTGAACGGCGTCACCGGCACGCCCAGCCTGGCCAGCGTGGAGAAAGGCCGGCACTGGTTCGACTGGCTGGTGGCCGACCTCGCCGCGCTGGTCCGCACGGGCAGCGTCGAGACGCCGCCGCTCGACCATTCCTATTTCGGGGACGTCGTCCCCGCCGCTCCAACCCGATAGACAAGGACGCATCATGAATACGACCGCCGACACCGCCTTGCTGGAAAAGCCGGACTCCAGCGTCCCTCGTTCGGCCGAAGCGACGGCGCAGTTGCAGCGCGAGCTGATCGACAAGGGCGTGAAATACTGCATCGGCGCCTACGTCGACATCCACGGCGTGCCCAAGGCCAAGGTGGTGCCGATCGGCCACCTCGGCCAGATGGCCAGGGGTTCCGAACGCTACACCGG
>JAJZRT010000428.1 GCA_021802595.1 Pseudomonadota bacterium | reverse complement strand
CCACCAGTTCCGACAGCTTCGCAGCCTGCTCCTGCAGGCTCTCGGCCGCGGCCGCGGCTTCTTCGACCAGCGCGGCGTTCTGCTGGGTGATCTCGTCCATCTGGCCCACCGCCTGGTTGACCTGCTCGATCCCCGCGCTCTGCTCCTGGCTCGCCGCCGCCGTGCCGGCAATGATGTCCGCGACCAGCTGGACGGAGGTGACGATGTCGTCCATCGCATCGCCCGCTTCGTCCACCAGCTTGCGTCCAGCCTCGACCTGCTCGACCGAGTCGCTGATCAGGGTCTTGATTTCCTTGGCCGCACCGGCTGAACGCTGGGCGAGGTTCCTCACTTCGGAGGCGACGACGGCAAAGCCACGGCCCTGTTCGCCCGCACGCGCAGCCTCGACCGCTGCATTGAGCGCGAGGATGTTGGTCTGGAAGGCGATGCCGTCGATGACGCCGATGATGTCGGCGATCTTCTTCGAGCTTTCCTTGATCGTGCCCATGGTGTTGATCACCTTGCCCACCACTTCACCGCCGTTGACTGCAATCTCCGCCGTCGACAGCACCAGCTTGCTCGCATGGTGCGACTGCTCGGCATTCTGCTTCACCGTGCTGGTCAGCTCTTCCATCGAACTGGCCGTCTCTTCCAGCGAGCTCGCCTGCGATTCGGTACGCGACGACAGGTCCATGTTGCCGGTCGCAATCTCACGGGCGCTCATGTTGACCGAGGCCGTCGCTTCGCTGATCTGGCCGACCAGCCAGCGGATGTTGAGCTGCAGGATACGAAGCGACTGCGCGAGGCGGGTCATTTCATCGTCGCCCTCCGTCCGGATACGGCCGGTCAGATCGCCCGAGCTCATGCGCTCGATTGCCTGCCGGGTGCGCTCCATCGGCACGATGACGCTGCGGTAGGACATGACGCCGAACAATCCGCCCAGCACCACGCCCGAGCTCGTCAGGCCCAGCCCCCACTCGGCAAGTTGCGCGCTGCCGCCGTTCATGGCGAACCAGGACAGCACCCCGTCGAACAGGAACAGCGCGCTGACCACGGCCGAGGCCATCATCAGCTTGGCCTTGATGGAGAACGTCATCCGGTCGCGCAGGCGCTGCAACGGCGTGAGCCTGATCGCGCTGCCTTCGCGAATTTCGATTCCGCTGTCGCCGCCCTTGATGGCGCGATAGACCGTTTCCGCAGCCTGGACCTGCTCGCGGCCGGGTTTCGCCCGCACCGACGTATAGCCGACGATTTGCCCGTTTTCGATGATGGGCGAGACATTGGCCTCCACCCAGTAATGGTTGCCGTTCTTGCTGCGGTTCTTGACCAGGCCGGTCCAGGGCTTGCCGCTGCGGATCGTTCGCCACAGGTCGGCAAACGCTTCCGCCGGCATGTCAGGATGGCGCACGATGTTCTGCGGGGCGCCGAGCAGCTCGTCTGCGCTGAACCCGCTGATGTTGATGAAGTCCTGGTTGACGTAGGTGATGTTGCCGTGGATATCCGTCCTCGAGGTCGGCGCTTCGTGATCCTCCAATACATATTCGATATTGGTCACCGGCAAATTGGAACGCATTACTTGAATTCTCCGTCTTGATTGATTGTCATAATGGACAGGGGCCGCCCTTCCCGGAGGATGACGGCCCCTGTCTGGATTCACATCGCTGGGGATGGGATCAGAACTCTTCCCACTCGTCGCTGCCGCCTGCGGCTGCGATTTTCTTCGGACGCGCAACAGGTGCCGGCACCGCCCTGGGACGGGATTTCGGCATCGCAACCACCGTGTCCTTCAATATCGGCAATTCCGCCCGTGTGCTGTAGGCCCCGCTCTCCAGCTTGAACACGCTCACCGCTTCGGCCAGCTTGGCCGCCTGATCCTGCAGGCTCTCGGCCGCGGCCGCGGCTTCTTCGACCAGCGCAGCGTTCTGCTGGGTCACTTCGTCCATCTGGGTGATAGCCTGGTTGACCTGTTCGATGCCGGCGCTCTGTTCCTGGCTCGCCGCGGCAATCTCGCTCATGATGTCGGTGACCCGCTTGACCGAGGTGACGATCTCGTCCATGGTCTTGCCGGCTTCGTCGACCAGTTCGCTGCCGGCGTCGACCTTGCCGACGGAGTCTTCGATCAGGGTCTTGATTTCCTTGGCGGCGCCGGCGCTCCGCTGGGCGAGGTTCCTCACTTCGGAGGCGACGACGGCAAAGCCGCGGCCCTGTTCGCCGGCACGGGCGGCTTCGACCGCTGCATTGAGCGCGAGGATGTTGGTCTGGAAGGCGATGCCGTCGATGACGCCGATGATGTCGGCGATCTTCCGGGAGCTGTCCTTGATGGAGGCCATGGTGTCGACGACCTGGCCGACGACGGCGCCGCCCTTGGCGGCAACGTCGGCGGTGGAGACGACGAGCTGGTTGGCCTGGCGGGCGTTCTCGGCGTTCTGCTTGACGGTGCTGGTCAGCTCTTCCATCGAGGAGGCGGTCTCTTCCAGCGAGCTCGCCTGTTCTTCCGTGCGTGATGACAGGTCGAGGTTGCCGGCCGCGATCTGGGTCGAGGCAGTCGCAACAGTATCGGTTCCCATGCGCACCTGGGCGACGACCTTCACCAGATTGTCATTCATGTCCTTTAGCGCCTGCATCAGCTGCCCCACCTCGTTCGTCGAGTGAACCTCGATGCGCTGGGTGAGATCGCCTTCGGCCACACTGCGGGCCAGCCTCACCGCCGAATTGAGCGGGCCGGTGATCGAACGGACCAGCATGAAGCCCACCCAGGCGAGCAGCGCCAGGCCGCCGAGGGTGCCGGCAATCGCGAGATTGCGTGTGTTCACGCTGCGCTCATGCGCATTGGCATATTCCCGCTTCGCAATGTTCAGTTGCAGCGCGTTAAGGGCGCGAATGGATTCCGCCACCGGCTCGAAGAGGGGACGGACTTTCGTCTTGACGATCTGCCTTGCTCCTTCGATATCGTTGGCACGCAGTGCGGCAGCTGCCGGCTTGAGTCCTTCGGTGACGAAACGCTTGCGGTCGGCAGCGAATTTCTCCGCCAGCGCCTTTTCCTCCGGTGCGAGGCCATGCGACATGTAGGCATCCCAGGTTGCGGAGATCGTCGCGATGTTCTTCTCGACCGTGGCCGTTGATTCTGCGATGACCTCGGGAACGGGATCTGCCAATGCGGCCGTGATGGCAATGCGATTCTGCAGCAGCATCGATTCCATCGACGAAATCTGCCCGAGCGGGATCGTGCGATCCTGGTAAACGGTTCTGAGGCCTTCTTCGTTCTGAGCCATGCCGCCGAGGCCCATGAAGCTCCCGATGACCAGCATCACGGCCATGAAGGCCAGCATGAGCATCAGGCGCGATTTGATAGTGAGATCCTTGAACAATTACTTCTCCCCGTCTTGCTTGCTTGTTGTACGTTGGTTTTGCGGCTGCCCGTCAGGCTGCCATTTTGTCGATCAGACCCATTTCGCTGCTGGACATCAATTTGTCGATGTCCACCAGGATCAGCATGCGTGAATCAAGCGTGCCGAGGCCGATGAGATAGTCCGTATCGAAAGCCGTGCCGATTTCGGGAGCAGGCTTGATCTGCTCCGGCGCAAGCGTCGTCACGTCGGACACACTGTCCACCACCATGCCCACGACCCGCCCGCCGATGTTGAGGATGATGACCACCGTGAACTGGTCATAGGTCGGCGTGCCCAGGTTGAACTTGATGCGCATGTCGACGACCGGCACGATGGTGCCGCGCAGGTTCACGACCCCCTTGATGAAGTCGGGCGCATTGGCAATCCGGGTCACCGGCTCGTAGCCGCGGATCTCCTGCACGCGGAGGATGTCGATGCCGTATTCTTCGCGGCCGAGCGTGAAGGCCAGAAATTCGCTGCCGGACCCGTCCCCGGAGGCTTCGATGCTGGTCTGTGTCTGTGTGGTGTACGACATGGCTTGTCCTTGGAACTGGCTTTAGAAGAAAACGGGGTCGGCGTTGAGCTGGCGGCTGGAGCGCAGCAGGGCGGACACGTCGAGAATCAGGGAAACCCCGCCGTCACCCAGGATCGTGGCACCGGAAATCCCGGCCACCTTGCGGAAATTCGATTCAAGGTTCTTGACCACGACCTGCTGCTGTCCGACCAGACTGTCGACCAGCAGGGCGGCTTTCTTGCCGTCGGTTTCGAGGATGACGATGATGCCCTGCGAGGGATCCTCGAAGCGGGGCTCGATCGCGAAGATCTGATACAACGGGATCAGCGGAAGGTACTCTTCGCGCACCTTGACCACCCTGCCCTGGCCGGCGACTTCCTTGACGTCCACGGCGGCTGGCTGCAGCGATTCGATGACGTAACCCAGCGGCAGGATGTAGATTTCCTCTCCGACCTTGACCGACATGCCGTCAAGAATCGCCAGCGTCAGCGGCAGCGAGATGGCGATCGTCGTGCCGGTGCCCGGAATCGAGCGGATGTCGACCGTCCCGCCCATCGCGGTGATGTTGCGCTTGACCACGTCCATACCGACGCCGCGGCCGGAAACGTCGGTCACCACCT
>JAJZRT010000427.1 GCA_021802595.1 Pseudomonadota bacterium | reverse complement strand
CCATCGCCGGTTTTCAAGACCGGTGGCTTAAACCGCTCGGCCACGCTTCCAGAGTGGGAGGGATGCGCCCGCCGGTTTTAGTTCCGGCCGCCGCTCGCGCGGCTTAACGTGCGGTCGCACGTTAGCCTGCACTAGCCGACTGCTGCGCAGTGCGGCCAAGACCGGTGCCTTAAACCGCTCGGCCACGCTTCCCCGGCGCGCATTGTAGCGGGTTCGCCCAGCCTTGTGCGTGAGCGGGGGCGGGCCGGAGCAACTGACATGGCTTCAACAGGCGATGTCGGATTTTCGTTAGCACGGCAGCGACGGTCGGCATGGAGCGGCGTCCAAAGCCGAGCAAAACCAAGGTGTTGGCCACGGGGCCGGGTGACCTGGGGTTTGGCATAAATGGTGCTGGTCAGCGGGTGTCCGAAACAAGCCGACGCCAGCCATGAGCGATTTCTTCGAAATGCTGAGTACGATCACCCGCCGCCGGAAAGCCGAAGGGGGGTCGCCGTTTGCTTCCGTGAAGGCGACGGAGAAATGGCTGAAATCGCTGCATGCGGACTCGGATTACGATGCCCATCATGTGCTGGTCGAAGGTCTGGAGCGCTTCAACGCGGAAAACGAGGCGGCCTCGCTCAGCCGCATGAAGTCGCTGATGAAACTGGAAGAGGCCGGCCTGCCTCTGCAGGCGCGCATCGTCGAACAGTATGTCCGCAACCAGGCGACCTTCCGCCTGGCGCGCCAGGCGCTATGGCGCGAGTCCTGGGTGTTCTGGTCGATGCTCGCGGAAGCCTGGCTCGGGATGCTGAAGCAGGCATACCGCAATCCGGACAGCGCCGAACTCAAGCCTTTCGCGGCCGACATTGCCGCCCGCGCATTGCGCTATGCCGGCCGGGTCATGCGCTGGGACTATCATCAGGCGCGCAATCCGGCCGCATCGGCCTGGCGCCGCATGCACAAGATCTACCGCCTGATCGAGCGCGACGGGTTCGCCACGCAGGAGGTGAGGATCGGTGGGCAGGCCACCCATTGCGCCCGCGAATACACGCTGGTCGTACTGATGGGACTGGTGCATCCGCTGGGCTACCGCGCGCAGGAGATCGAATCCATCGCCCGGCTGCTTGAAGACTATTCGCCTTTGCCGCTGCCGGTGACCGTGCCGCAACGCGATGTGCACACCCACATGGTGGATCTGTCATTGAGCGAAGGTGCGGCGGTGCTTGAGGGCGAGTGGGTGCAGGGGCGTCGCCTGCGCTACTTTGCCCTGGGTCCGCTGGTCGATTATCTGAAGGCGCTCGACGGGGATTCGACGGGGACGGGCAATGGATTGACCCGCCAGGTCGCGAGCCTGGTCGAGCGCGGTGGCATCCGCCGCGGCCGTCAGCGCACGCACCGTTTCGGTCGGGTGTGGGTGGCGGCGGGCATGGACAACATCCTGGGCGCGCTGACCCATCCCGACTCTCCCAGGGGGCGTCCCGCCCTGGAGCCGTGGATGCTGCGCGACGAGAGTGCCGAAGGCATGGGGTTCTCGCTGTCCGATACCAGCGCGTTGCCGCATGGCAGGCTGGTGGCGGTGACCTGGGACCCCGCGGAAAACGTCTGGCAACTGCTGGCGATCCGTTGGGATCGCGAGGAAGGCGGCCAGCGCCTGGTCGGTACCCAGCGCCTGTCGCGCCATCCCAAGCGGGTGGAGGTGTATTTCGAGACGGAGGTGCCGGGCGTGACGCGCGAGCCGACCTGCGCGGTGTTCCTGCCCATGACCCACACCGAGCAGGGCGTGAGCAATCTGCTGATCCCGAAAACGCATTATCAGCTGGGCGCGCCGCTGATGCTGCGCGACGGCGACATCGTCTATCGGCTGCGGCTGGGCGAGGTGCAGGAAGCCCACGAAGGCTGGCTGCGCGTGGGCATGGACGTGGTCGGACGGGAGCAGTTCGCCGCCGCCGCCTGACGCTCAGCGGGTACGGATGTCGCCGAAATGGAAGTCGAATGAGCCGGCGCGGCGGTCGCTGAAATACTGCTCCAGCGTGGCGCGCACGGTGCGGAAGGCGATGTCGTCCCAGGGGATTTCGGCTTCGCTGAACAGCCGGGTCTCGAGCGACTCGATGCCGGGCTGGAAGTCGAGATCGAGCAGCCGGGCGCGGAACATGAAATACACCTGATTGATGTGCGGCAGGTTGTACAGGGTATACAGGCCGCCGACCTCGATGCGCGCGCCGGCCTCCTCCCAGGTCTCGCGCGCAGCGCCCTCGAGCGTGGTCTCGCCGTTTTCCATGAAGCCGGCAGGCAGGGTCCAGAGGCCGTATTTCGGCTCGATGGCGCGCCTGCACAGCAGCACCTTGTCTTCCCACTCGGGGATGCAGCCGACGACCATCTTGGGGTTCTGGTAATGGATGGTGCCGCAGTCGGGGCAGACATGACGCGGCAGGTGGTCGCCGGTCGGCACGCGCAGCACCACGGCGCTGCCACATTCACTGCAAAAATTCATGCTGCATCCCGTTCGATCCTGGTGCGGCCACGGTAACAAAATCCCCCCACATCGATCAAGGGCGAACTGGCCGCCGGCTGCGCGAGCGATTATCATTTGGGCTTATCCAGCGTTGTTGCAAAGCCATGCGTCCCTCCCACATCGAAACCATTCTCAACCGTGAATTCGAAAGCGCCGCCGACGGCCATCACACGCCGGTGATGCTGTGGGGGCCGCCCGGTGTCGGCAAGTCGCAGATCGTCGCCAAGATTGCCCAGCAGCACGGCGTACCGCTGATCGACATCCGCCTGTCGCAGATGGAACCGACCGACCTGCGCGGCATTCCGTTCCGCAGCGGCCAGCTGGTCGAATGGTCGATTCCCTCGGTGCTGCCGGACGCCGACCGCCACGGCCCTTCCGGGATTCTCTTCCTCGACGAGATCACCTCGGCGCCGCCCACCGTGTCGGCGGCAGCCTACCAGCTGATCCTCGACCGTCGCCTGGGCGAATACAGGGTGCCCGACGGCTGGGTGATCTTCGCCGCCGGCAACCGCCAGGGTGACCGCGGCGTGACCTACGCCATGCCGGCGCCGCTCGCCAACCGCTTCACCCACTACGAAGTCGAGGTGAACCTCAACGACTGGGTGGACTGGGCGCACAGCGAGAACATCGACCCGCGCGTGATTGCCTTCCTGCGCTTCCGTCCCGACCTCTTGTTCAGCTTCGACCCGGCGCACACGCCGATCGCCTTTCCCAGCCCGCGCTCGTGGGAATACGCGCATCGCGCGCTGCAGAAGTTCGACCGGACCGACCTGCTGGCCGATGCGCTGATGGCCTGCGTCGGCCAGTCGGCGGGGCTGGAGCTGAAGACTTTTGTCGACAACATGGCACAGATGCCGGACATCGACGCCATCATCGCCGGCGAGGCGGCCGAGGTGCCCGAAGGCATCGACCTGCAGTACGGTGTCGCCGCCGCGCTGGTGCGCAAGGCGCTGCAGGCGGCCGACAACGGCAACGCCGCCGCGGTGTACGGCAACATCCTCAAATATGCGCAGCGTTTTCCGCAGCGCGAGATGGGCGTGATGCTGGTATCCGACCTGCACCGCGCGGTGGGGCGCCCGCTGTTCGCCGTGCCGGCGTTTGCCGAGTGGGCCAACAGCATCACCGATCTCGTCCTGTACGAACACTGATACGCCATGGCTGAAGCCGAAGACGCCGCTCTCCAGCCGATCCTCACCAAGCTCGCGGCCGCGCGCACCCGGCTCATCATGGAGCGGCCCTTCCTCGGCGCGCTGGTGATGCACCTGCCGCTGAAAGCCGGCGGCGAATGGTGTTCCACCACCGGCACCGATGCGCAGGCGTTCTATTTCAACCCGAAGTTCATCGAGAACCTCAACCTTGCGCAGACGCAGTTCGTGCTGGCGCACGAGGCGATGCACTGCGCGATGGGGCATACCCATCGCCGCAACCACCGGGTGAAGCGGCGCTGGGACGTGGCGTGCGACCACGCGGTCAACCTGATCCTGATCGAGGAAGGGCTGAAGCCGCCGCTGCACGGCATTCTTGCGGACCAGAATTTCATGACCCTGTCGGCGGAGGAAATCTACCCGCTGATTCCCGAGGACACGCCGGAAGAGTCGTTCGACCAGCATATGTTCGACAACGACAACGAATCCGGCGCCAGTCCCGACGAGAACGAGCGCCAGGACAACCCCGACGCCGGCGAATCGGGCGGCCAGGGCAAGGAGGGCCAGAGCCAGGCCGAGGAAAAGGAGGGCAGCGGCAGTCAGGCCTCGCAGAAACCGAACGAACTGTCGCCCAGCGAGCGCGAGGAGCTCGCCGAGCAATGGAAGAACCGCCTGGCCGCCGCCGCGCAGGCCGCGCGCCAGGCCGGCAAGCTGTCGCAGTCGATGATGCGCTGGGTCGACGGCCTGCTGGCGCCGAGCCTGCCGTGGCGTGCGCTGCTGGCGCGCTTCTTCGCGGTCAACCAGCGCGACGACTATTCGTGGCGCCGGCCGTCGCGGCGCGAAGGCGACGCGCTGCTGCCGCGTTTGTCGAG
>JAJZRT010000426.1 GCA_021802595.1 Pseudomonadota bacterium | reverse complement strand
CTGGAACAGAAACTGCACGAGTCGACCAAGATGTTCCAGTGCATCAAGGTGACCCTGCTGGCCAGCATCAACGGCTATGCGCCGGCGATCGCGGTCGAGTTCGGGCGCAAGGTGCTGTTCTCGACCGAGCGTCCTTCCTTCAGCGAACTGGAAGAGCACGTCAAGAACGCGAAATCGCGCTGATCCCGCTACGCGACCCGGATATCCATGGTGCATCAATACCCGTAGGGCATAAATGAGCGAGCAAAAAGCCCCCATCATCATCAAGCGCGTCAGGAAGGTGGCAGGCGGTCACCATGGCGGCGCGTGGAAGATCGCCTATGCCGATTTCGTGACGGCCATGATGGCGTTCTTCCTGCTGATGTGGCTGCTGGGATCGACCGCCAAGGGCGATCTGAACGGGATCGCGGAGTATTTCAAGACGCCGCTCAAGGTGGCCATGCAGGGCGGCTCGGGCAGCGGCGACAGTTCCAGCGTGATCAAGGGGGGCGGGACCGATATCTCGCGCAAGGCCGGGCAGGTCAAGAAAGGCGAGACCCAGGCCGAGAAGAAATCCTACAATCTGAAAGCCGCCCAGGCCGAGCTCGAGCGCATCGAAACGGCCAACCTCAAGCAGTTGAAGAAACGCCTGGAAGTGGCGATCGACGCCAATCCCACCCTCAAACAGTTCAAGCGGCAACTGCTGATCGACATCACCAGCGAAGGCCTGCGCATCCAGATTGTCGACGAACAGAACCGGCCCATGTTCGACCTGGCGAGCGCCGAGCTGCAGCCCTACACCAAGATCATCCTGCACGAAATCGGCAAGATGCTGAATGACGTGCAGAACCGGATCAGCCTGTCCGGCCATACGGATGCCGCGCCGTACGCCAACGGCGCGCGCGGCTACAGCAACTGGGAACTGTCGGCTGATCGTGCCAATGCCTCGCGCCGCGAACTGATTGCCGGCGGCATGGATGAATCGAAAGTGCTGCGCGTGGTCGGCCTGGCGTCGTCCGTTCCGTTCGGCAATGCCGCACCCCATGATCCGGTCAATCGCCGCATCAGCATCATCGTGATGAACAAGCGCACCGAGGAAGCGGTCACCAAGGAGGCCAGCGGCGTGAGCGTGGCCGATGCCGAGGATGCGCATGACGAGGCGGCCAGGCCCAGCGCTTCGAAGTAAGTCCGCCTCCTCTCCGCTTGAGGCGAAATAGCAGGCCAAATCCACCCTTATTCCCCTGATTGCCCGCGCCGGGCATGACCAATAATTCAGCCTGTAGAAAGCCCGTCTTGCGCATGCGCATAGGGCGGTTCCCTCTAAACAGGTGAAATCAGGGATGGCTGAAGAAAGCGATCAGGAACGGACAGAAGCCCCATCGCCCCAGCGATTGGAGAAGGCGCGCGAAGAAGGCCAGGTGCCGCAATCGCGCGAGCTGGCCACGTTCGTCGTTCTGATGACCAGTGGCACAGCCTTGTGGATGATGGCCAGCGGCCTCGGCGAGGCCATGTCGAAGATCATGCGCGGCGGACTGCAATTCGATCCGGCCGTCGCACGCGACAGCGCCTACGTCATGACGCAGCTGTCGGACCAGTTCATGGCGGCCGCGCTGGCGCTGGCACCTTTCCTGGCCCTGGTGGTGATCGCGGTCCTGGCTTCGCCGCTGCTGCTGCGCGGCTGGCTGTTCAGTACCAAGGCCTTCATGCCGGATTTCAAGCGCCTGAACCCGCTGTCCGGCATCAAGCGCATGTTTTCCACGCAGGGCCTGGTCGAGCTGGTCAAATCGCTGGCCAAGGTCGGCTTGCTGGGCGTGGTTGCAGCCTGGCTGATCTGGTCCAACCTCGATGCGATTTTCTCGCTCAGCATGGAAGAGCCGTCCGGCGCCATCCAGCACATGGGCAACCTCATCGGCAAGGTGTTTCTGCTGGCTTCGGGCGCGATGATTTTCATCGTCGTGCTGGATCTGCCCTATCAGCTGTGGAGCTACTTCAACAAGCTCAAGATGAGCAAGGAAGAGTTGCGCCAGGAAGCCAAGGAATCGGAAGGCGATCCCCACGTCAAGGCTCGCATCCGCGCCCAGCAGCGCGAAGCGGCCCGCCGTCGCATGATGTCCGAGGTCCCCACCGCCGATGTCGTGGTGACCAACCCGACCCATTACGCGGTGGCGCTCAAGTACACCGAGGGCAAGATGGGCGCGCCGCGCGTGGTGGCCAAGGGCGCGGACGCAGTCGCCGCCCGCATCCGCGAACTGGCCGCCGAAAACAAGGTGCCGCTGCTGGAAGCGCCGCCGCTTGCGCGTGCACTGTTCCGCCACACCGAACTCGGCGACGAAATCCCGGCCACCCTCTATGCAGCGGTGGCCGAAGTGCTGGCTTACGTATTCCAGTTGCGCCATTTCCAGCAGCTGGGTGGGGCCTATCCCGAGGCGCCGACTGCCTTGCCGGTCCCGCCTGAGCTCGACCCGCTGCAGGGCGCCAGCATGGGAGCTAACGCATGAACGGCACCCTGAGTCTTTCCAATCTGTTCAGCAGCACCAATGCCCGCGCGCTGGCGGCACCGCTGTTCATCGTCCTCATCCTGGCGATGCTGGTGCTGCCGCTGCCGCCGTTTGCACTGGACATGCTGTTCACCTTCAACATCGCGCTGTCCATCATGGTGCTGCTGGTAGGCCTGTCGACCAAGAAGGCGCTCGATTTTGCCGCCTTCCCCACGGTGCTGCTGCTCTCGACGCTGCTGCGCCTGTCGCTCAACGTCGCCTCCACCCGCGTCGTGCTGCTGCATGGCCATACCGGTCCCGACGCAGCCGGCAAGGTGATCGAGGCCTTCGGCCATTTCCTGGTCGGCGGCAACTACGCGGTCGGCATCATCGTGTTCGTCATCCTGGTGGTGATCAACTTCATCGTCATCACCAAGGGCGCGGGACGGATCGCCGAAGTCAGCGCGCGCTTCACCCTGGACGCGATGCCGGGCAAGCAGATGGCGATCGATGCCGACCTCAACGCCGGCCTGATCGACGAGAACGAGGCGCGTCGGCGCCGCGCCGAAATCGCCCAGGAAGCTGATTTCTACGGTTCGATGGACGGTGCCTCGAAATTCGTGCGTGGCGATGCCATCGCCGGCATCCTGATCCTGCTGATCAACATCGTCGGCGGCCTGGTCATCGGCCTGATGCAGCACGGCCTGTCGCTGGCGGACGCCGCACAGAACTACACCCTGCTGGCGATCGGCGACGGCCTGGTTGCGCAGATCCCGGCGCTGGTCATCTCGATCGCCGCCGGCATCATCGTCAGCCGCGTCAGCACCGAAGAGGACATCGCCGGGCAGATGCTGTCCAACGTGTTCAACAAGACACAGGCGCTTTACATCACCGCTGCGATTCTCGGCATGATGGGCATGATTCCGGGCATGCCGAACCTCGCCTTCCTGCTTCTGGCGGCTGGCATGGTCTGGCTGGCCTACAAAGGCAGCCGGAAGCAGGAGGAGGCGCCGTCCGAAGTGGAGACGGCCCCCGTCGCCGCAGTCGAATCCCAGGAGGCCAGCTGGGAAGACGTCGCGCCCATCGATACCCTGGGACTGGAAGTCGGCTATCGCCTGATCCCGCTGGTGGACAATGCCGCCGACGGCGAACTGGTGCGCCGCATCAAGGGCATCCGCAAGAAATTCGCGCGTGAAATCGGCTTCCTGCCGCCCTCGGTGCATATCCGCGACAACCTCGAGATCAATCCGAACAGCTACCGCATCACGCTCAAGGGCGTCGAGATCGGCAGCGGTGAAGTGCGCACCGGATCCTTTCTGGCCATCGATCCTGGCAGCGTCGCCACCGCGCTACCGGGTGTCGCCACACGCGATCCTGCCTTCGGCCTGCCGGCCGTGTGGATCGAATCCGACCTGCGCGAGCAGGCGCAGGCCATGGGCTACACCGTGGTCGACCCGGGCACCGTGGTCGCCACCCATCTGAATCACCTGCTGACGCAGCACGCGGCCGAGTTGCTGGGACGGCAGGAAGCGCAGGCGCTGCTCGACCACCTGGGCAAGAGCGCACCCAAGCTGGTGGAAGACCTGGTGCCGAAGATGCTGTCGCTTTCCAGCGTGCAGAAAGTGCTGCAGAACCTGCTCACCGAAGGCGTCGCCATTCGCGACATGCGGACCATCATCGACACGCTGCTGGAGCATGCCGCACGCGTGCAGGATCCGCACGAACTCACCTCGCTGGTGCGGGTGGCGCTGGGCCGCTCGATCGTGCAGCAGATTTACGGTTCGTCCAGCGAGCTGCCGGTGATCGCCCTCGACCAGGGACTGGAGCGCCTGCTGCTGCAGACACTGCAGGCCGGCCACGACGCCGCCGGCATGGAGCCGGGCCTGGCCGACGCCCTGCTGGAACGGACCCAGGCCTCGACGCAGCGGCAGGAAGCGCTCGGCCATCCTCCTGTTTTGCTGACGCCGGCCGTGCTGCGTCCGCTACTCGCCCGTTTCCTGCGGCGCACGGTGCCGCAACTCAAAGTGCTTTCACACGCCGAAGTGCCTGAAGGCAAGC
>JAJZRT010000425.1 GCA_021802595.1 Pseudomonadota bacterium | reverse complement strand
CGACGGCAAGCTGGCCGAGCAGCAGGCGCGCCACGCGCGCTTCGACGACAGCGCCTACAAGCTCGAGCCCAACCTGAAGGACAGCCCCGGCGGCCTGCGTGACCTGCACACGATTCACTGGCTGGCGCAGGCCTGCGGCATCCTGGGCGGCTGGAGCGGCATCGCGCGTGCCGGCCTGCTCACCCATGCCGAGGCGCGCCGCATCGCCCGCGAGGAGCGCACGCTGTCGGCGCTGCGCATTCACCTGCACCTGCTGGCCGGCCGGCGCGAGGACCGTCTCGCCTTCGATTACCAGACCGAACTCGCCGCCCGCCTGGGGCTGGCCGCCACCCCCCACCGCCGGCCCGGCGAGCGCCTGATGCAGGGCTATTACCGGGCCGCCAAGCTGATCCAGCGCGTCAACGACATCCTCATCCAGTCGCTGCGGGTGAGACTGTTCCCTGTGACGGCGCCGCCGCAACCGATCGACGCCGATTTTCAGCTGCGCGCCAATCTGCTCGAAGCGCGCGCCGCCGATCTGTTCGAGCGCAAGCCCGACGCCCTGCTGCGCGCCTTCATCGTGTATGCCCAGCACCCGATGCTGGCCGGATTCGAACCGGCGACGCTGCGCGCACTGTGGCGCGGCAGCACCCGCATCGACGCCGCATTCCGTGCCGATCCGCAGCATCGCGCCCTGTTCATGACGCTGATGCGCCAGCCTCTGGGCATCACCCGGGCGCTGCGCGCGATGCATCGCTACGGCCTGCTCGGGCGCTACATCCCGGCGTTCGGCCGCGTGGTCGGGCAGATGCAGCACGACCTGTTCCACGTCTACACGGTGGACGAGCACATCCTCACCGTGCTGCGCAACGTGCGGCGCTTCACCGTGCCGGAGCTGGCGCACGAGTTCCCGCTCGCCAGCCGCCTGATCGCCGCGTTCGACAAGCCCGAGCTGCTCTATCTGGCCGCGCTGTTCCACGACATCGCCAAGGGTCGAGGCGGCGACCACTCCGAACTGGGCGCGGTCGATGCACGGCGCTTCTGCCGCCGGCACGGGCTCGACAAGGCGGATGGCGATCTGGTCGCCTGGCTGGTGGACATGCACCTGGTGATGTCGCGCACCTCGCAGAAGGAGGACATCAGCGATCCTGCGATCATCGCCGCCTTCGCCACCCGGGTCGGTGACACGCGCCGGCTGGCGGCGCTCTATCTGCTGACCGTGGCCGACATCCGCGGCACCAGCCCCAAGGTCTGGAACGCCTGGAAAGGCAAGCTGCTGGAGGATCTGTATCACGCCACGCGCGCCCGGCTGGCGGGCAGTGACGCGCCAGTGGCGGACATTGCCGCCAAACAGAACGAAGCGCGGGTCAATCTCGCCCTCTACGGCCTGCCAGCCGATGCCGCCGATGCCCTGTGGCGGCATCTCGACGAACGCTATTTCGTCCGCTTCGACGCCCGCGACATGGCCTGGCAGGCGCGCATGCTGTGGCGCCGTACCGACAGCACCGACGCCGTCGTGCGCGCGCGCCTGTCACCCGCTGGCGAAGGTATCCAGGTTCTGGTCTACGCACCCGATCGCGCCGACATCTTCGCCCGCATCTGCGGCTTCTTTGCGCGCATCCAGTACACCATCCTCGAAGCCAAGATCCACACCACGCGCAATGGCTACGCGCTGGACAGCTTCCAGGTGATGGATCTGGCCAGCCGCGGCATCCATTACCGGGATTTCCTGAGCTTCGTCGAGTATGAACTGGCGCGCGACCTCGATCCGGCGAGGCCGCTGCAGGCCGTGCCGCGCGGCCGCCTGTCGCGCCACCAGCGCCACCACCCCTATCCGACCACGGTGCGGCTGGAAGCCGACGCACAGGGCCGCGGCCACATGCTGTCGATCACCTGCGCGGACCGCGGGGGACTGCTGTTTGCGGTGGCCGAGGTACTGATGCGGCACGCCGTGAGCGTCTATGCCGCCAAGATCGACACGCTGGGCGAGCGGGTCGAGGACACCTTCCTGATCCGGGGAGCGACCCTGGAGAATCCAGCCGAGCGCGAGGCGCTGGAAACCGAGTTGATAGAAGCGTTGCAGTGACTGCGCGCCGGGCTACACAGCCGGGCGCGCGTATTCGTCGACGTAGCGCCCGCGGGAGGGCGTCTTGCGGGCAGGCGGCGATTTCTTGCGCACGCCGTCGGCGGGTTTCTTGACCTTGTCTTCCACCTCGGTCTTGACGCGGGTGCGTCCACGGCCGGGCCGCACCGACGTACTGACGCCCACCGCCGCGGCAAGGCTGGGACCGGCATGCTGTGCAAAATCCTGCCCCCTCTTCATGCGGCCTCCCGCCATTCCTTGAGGCTGCCCGCCAGCGTGCGCGTCAACGCGATGAGACTGCCCAGCGTGTCGGCATCGGGAGAGGCCTCGCACAAGCCGATCTTGCTGTCGGCATAGACCGACAGGATCAGCAGGTTGTGCTGCACGTCCAGCGGAAGCCGCAGCGTGCCTTCGGCCAGCGCGGCCTGGATCGCATGCCAGACGCTGCGGCTGGCTTCCAGCGCTGTCATGAGATGAAGGGTGCGGTTGGGGTCGTTCCATTGCCGCTGTACAGCCATCAATCGGGCGGCAATGTCGTCGAGCTGGGACGCTTCGCCCATCATCACGTCGGCGTGATGGATATGACGCTGCGCCTGCTGGATCTGTTGTTCCTGGCTCATTGTTGTCCTTGCTGCGGGTGCCGGGGCACATCGCCCACGGTCAGGTAACAAGTTAGCGGCGAGGACAGGAACAACTTTAGGCATGCTAAATGCGTGCCTGGAAGCGTCGAAAAGCCGTCAGTCGTCCTGCAGGTTTTGCCCTGGAAACAGGGTTTCGGTGAAGCCGAAATAGCGCAGGTCGCGGATGCGCATCGGATACAGGATGCCGTGCAGATGATCGACCTCGTGCTGCACCACGCGGGCATGGAAACCGCTCACGCTGCGATCGATCGGCTGCCCCGCGGCGTCGAAGCCCTGATAGCGCAGGGCAGCATGACGCGGCACCAGCCCGCGCATGCCCGGTACCGACAGACACCCCTCCCAGCCCTCCTCCATGACCTCGGATAACGGCGTCAGCACCGGATTGATCAGCACCGTGAAGGGCACGCGTTCGGCATCCGGATAGCGCGGATTGGAGACGACCTCGAAAATCACCACCTGCAGGCCGACGCCGATCTGCGGCGCAGCCAGGCCCGCCCCGTTCAGGGCGCGCATGGTGTCGTGCATGTCAACGATCAGCTGCGTGAGCTCGGGCGAGTCGAACTCCCCCACCGGACGCGCCGGCGCCAGCAGGCGCGGGTCGCCCATTTTCAGGACTTCACGGATGGCCATGGCTGCTCCAGTTGTTCGAGATCCCCGGCTTCAAGCCAGCGCCAACCACCGGGCGGCAGGTCCGCCGGTAGGGTCTGGTTGCCGATGGCTTCGCGGTGCAGCGCATCGACCCGGTTTCCCGTCGCGCCGATCATGCGCTTCACCTGGTGGTACTTGCCCTCGGCAAGTACCAGGCGGAGGGTGTGTCCATCGATCTGCTCGCATGCGAGGGCAGCGACCGGCGCCGGCTCGTCGTTCAGCTGCACCCCGGTACGCAGGGCCTCCAGCATGGCGCCGGTCACGGGATCGGCACAAGTGGCGCGATAGACCTTGGCGATGCCCTTCCTCGGCGAAATCATGCGGTGGATGAACTGGCCGTCATCGGAAAACAGCAGCAGTCCGGTGGTGTCCTGGTCGAGCCGCCCCACGCACTGCACGCCGCGCTGCAATAGCGGCGCCGGCAGCAGGGAAAACACGCTGGGGTGATGGCTGGGATGATGCGAACATTCGTAGCCGGCCGGCTTGTGCATCAACAGGTAGGCCTTCTCGCGGTACGTCCAGGCGACGCCGTCGAGCGTCAGCACCAGGCCTGCCGTACCGATCTCGGCCTCCGGGTCGTCGCAGACGACGCCGTTGACGGCGACCGCCCCCGCCCGTACCTGCGCCATGCAGCCCTTGCGCGAGCCGAATCCCTGCGATTGCAGGATGCGATAGAGCTTCATCGTCCCCGCTTCACGGCGCCCTCAGATTGCGCACAGCCCGGCCGCGTCATCGGTCACCAGCTGTTCCAGCAAATGCCGCACCTGCAGCATCACTTCGCCCAGCACGGCCTGGATTTCCTCCATCTGGATGCCATCCATCGACAGGCCACGGCCTGCCGCATAGTTCACCACCGCGCCCACGGCGGCATAGCAAAGCTCCAGTTCGCGCGCCAGATAGGCTTCCGGCATGCCGGTCATGCCCACCATGTCGGCGCCGTCGCGCTCCATGCGGTTGATTTCAGCCGCCGTTTCCAGGCGTGGTCCCTGCACGGCACCATAGACGCCGCCGGCGCGCAGGCGGATACCGGCGTTGTCCGCCGCCTGCAGCAGCGCGGCACGCATGGCCTCGCAGTACGGATAGGTGAAATCGAGATGGACGACCGGCTTGTCGCTCCCGGCAAAATAGGTCGCGCCACGCCCGTGCGTGTAGTCGATGATCTGGTC
>JAJZRT010000424.1 GCA_021802595.1 Pseudomonadota bacterium | reverse complement strand
GCCAGCATGCCCACCGCCTGCCCGGGGCGGCACTGCTCGCGCAGCACCTGGGTCATCAGGCTGCCGCTGCCCGGCTCGACGCCCTTGCAGGCGGCCAGCACCAGCGCATGCCCGGCCACGCCATCGGCGGCCGCCCCCGCCACCCCGCGCAAGGCCGCGCAGGGCACCGCGTACACCACGATGTCCGCACCCTGCAGCACCTGCTGCAAGTCGTCGCTGGCCTGCAGGCCCTGCGGCAGCGCGATTCCCGGGAGATGACGCGGATTGAAGCCGGTGGTGCGGATGGCGTGCGCCACGTCGGGGCGCCGCGACCACAGGCGTGCGCCCATGCCGCCGCGACGCGCCGCGGCCGCCAGCGCGGTGCCCCAGCTGCCGGCGCCGAGCACGGCGACCTCCAGGGGCGCGCGGGTGGACGAACGGGCGAGGTTCGCGGGAAGGGTTTCGCGGATACGGGCGTGCATGGCATCTCCGAAGTCGGTGGCGGACCGGGCGTCCGCCGTGAACGGGACGCCCGGCAAGGGACCGGGCGCGGCGACTTGGTCGGGGCCCCGGACCGGCCACGGGCCTTCCGGACTCCCCTGAGGCGGCGCCACGGCGCCGCCCTGCGTGCGCGGCGCCGTGGGTGCCGCAGGGTGCGGCGCGGGCCGACGCAGGGACGCCACGCGGGTGGAACCCGGGACGCGCCCTGCTGCGCACTGCAAGCCCGGGTCATCACAGCCACCCGGGGCTCGCAGCCGGACATCTCCGCAGCAATAGCTGCTGCGGAAATAGAGTTTCTTGGAACTTTATCCGGCAAAACTTCGATTAGTAGAATCTTATACGATAATGGCGACAATTTGAATAGATTTCTCTCTCTTTGTCCCGGAATTGACCGGACGATCGCCCAAAGATCCGACACAGGGCCGAGCATCGTCCGGGCTTTTCCGCAAAGGCCTTGGATGGCGTGCGGATAGGCAACATTCCGCTTGCCTTTCCGACCCCCGCACGGAGCCCGCTGCGCGCTGGGGTAGCATGCCGCCCTGCGGCGCCCGGATGGCGAAATCGGCAGACGCAGCGGACTTAAAATCCGCCGACCCTGAACAGGTCGTGGGGGTTCGATTCCCCCTCCGGGCACCAGGAATGAAGGCTCTCGGCAATTTCGCGCCACGTAGTCTCATGCCGCCGGATGGCGCTGTGTAATGTCTGTGGAAGGGTTCGAGCGAAATGCCTGCCCTCCCGTGGTCATGGAGCTCGCGCAGGGAAGTGTCGGACCCAGCCGCCCATGTCGCCGGCATGATTCCAGCGCCCGGCGCCCCAGATCGATGACGCGCAGCCAGCCATGATGCTGCTGGGCGGTGTGCCGAACCGGCTCCAGCCACCGCTGGAGTCAGTCGGTCAGGAGTGGTCCGAAGCCGCCACCGACCAGATCGCGCGGATTGAACGAACGTCAATACCAAAGGCGACCCAAGTACTGACTCGGCTGCTCGGCCTGGGCGGTCAACCATGGTCCGCGATCGAGTGGCCGCTCCCGTCCAATGCGCGTACGCTCGCTTCTTGCCTCCCCATGATTGGCGCAGGGTGAAGCACGCTGAATAGGGTCAGTGCTACAGTGCACGCATCGTGTAACACAAGGGGCGCAGGCCATGAGCGACGCGACCTTCACCTTCAGGGTCGACGACGACTTGAAGAAGCAATTCGCCATCGCAGCCAAGGAACGTGACCGCACTGGCGCGCAGTTGCTGCGCGATTTCATGCGCGAGTTTGTCCAGCAGCAACAGTTCGCGGCCAAGGCAGACGCTTGGTTTCGCCGCGAGGTTCAAGCTGGCCTCGATTCTGCGAACGCCGGGCGACTGACGCCCAATGATCAAGTTGAAGCGCGGTTTGCTGCGCGTCGAGACGCGACTCGGCGACGACTCGAACGCTCGCGTTGATGGAACTGCGCTGGACTCCCGAGGCCATCGCTGACCGCGAGTCGATCTACGAGCATGTCGAGGCCGACAATCCAGCGGCAGCTCTTGCACTCGACGAACTGTTCGCAGCCTGTGCTGCCAGGCTGATCGATCATCCTGGGCTCGGGCGCACCGGGCGGGTCCAGGGCACGCGCGAACTCGTCGCGCATCGAAACTACATCTTGATCTATGACCTGGCCGGTGAGATGGTGCGGTTGCTGCGCGTATTGCACGCCGCACGACGCTGGCCTGCCGAGTGAAGGAATCTGTCGAACGGCTGCTCAGGGTCGATACCTGTCGCTCGATTTCATGTCGCTGGGCGACTGCAAAGGCCGGAGGCCGTGTGAAAACGCACCTTGCGCGGGGGGCAGACGGCGTGCAGCTATGCCGGAATGAGGATCTGGCCCGGGTTTGAACCCCGGCGATGCAGGGGAGCGCGGCCGACAACGGCCCTCAGGCCCTGATCGCTGCCATGAGGGGAGCGATTCCGATGATCTGGATGACTCGCTTCATGTTGTAGGCCAGCACGTGCAAACTCATCTCGGTCTGCACATGCTGCAGAGTTCGCATCAGGAAGTGGCGAGCGCCCATCCAGAACTTGATGGTGCCGAAGGGATGTTCGACAGTGCGCCGTCGAACACGCATCATCCCTGGAGAGGCATCCAAGCGCCGCTGCATGGTCTCGAGAACATCCTCGTGTTCCCAACGACTGACCCTCCGATAGGGACTGGGCGTGCACTGCGCCTTGATGGGGCAGTGCTTGCAGTCCGAGCTCCAGTATCGATGGATGAGAGAGCCAGACTCGACGCGTGCATAGCGATGAATGAGCCGGCTGCCAGCGGGACAGCGGTAGGTATCCGTCTGCGCCTCATAGACGAAGTCGGCCTTGTCGAATCGCCCATCGGCCTTGGCCCCTGAGGTCATGGGTTTGGAGACAAAGGTCGTGATGCCGGCTTCCTCGCAGGCCAGGATCTCGTCACCATTGAAGTACCCCCTGTCGGCAATGACCTGGAGGTCTTGTTCGGGCAAGACGGCCTGGGCTTGCTGAGCCATCTTGCTCAACTGCCCACGATCGGTCCCGATGTTGGTTACCTCGTGTGCAACGATCAGGTGGTGCTTCGTCTCCACCGCCGATTGCACGTTGTAGCCGACAAGCCCGCGACTCGTGGCCGTGGCCATCGCGCGCGCGTCGGGGTCCGTCAGCGAGACCTGGCCGCTTGGGGACTCCCGGAGCCTGAGCTGCATCGCCTGGAGCTCTCGCATCCGGCTGCGTAATGTCTCGATCTTGTGACGCAGGTTCGCCACCTTGGTTTGCATGACCTCCGAGGGATTGCGGTCAGCGGTTTCGATCGCCCCAAGGTAGTCCTCGATGCTGCGTTCGACTTCCTGGATCCGCTTGGCGAGCTTGCCTTCGGTGAAATTGCGATCATGGGCGTTGACCGCCTTGAACTTGCTGCCATCAATGGCCACGACCGCTTGCGTGAGCAGGTGCAGGCGACGACACAGCATGATGAATTCGCGACAAACATTGCGGATCGCGGCCCCGTTGTCGCGCCGAAAGTCCGCGATGGTCTTGAAGTCCGGCGCCAGCCGACCCGTGAGCCACATGACCTCCACGTTGCGCTGGCACTCGTGTTCCAGCCGTCGGCTGGACTGCAGGCGGTTGAGGTAACCATAGATGTACAGCTTGAGCAGCACCGCCGGGTGATACGACGGCCGCCCTGTCGAAGCAGGAGCCGCCCCTTCAAATCCAAGAGCGGACAACTCCAGCTCATCGACAAACACATCGATCACGCGAACCGGGTTGTCTTCTGCGATGAAGTCATCCAGGCACTCTGGCAACAACGTGACCTGTGTCCTGTCCTCACCCTCGATGAATCGCTTCATGGACCCATCCCGCCGACGTCGACCACGATGCATTGATCGTAGTTCCCATCGGTGCGTTTTCACACAGCCTCGCCGATCAGCGCGCGTTGGTCCTTGGCCCGCGTTCAGGGCCCAGCGGCCGTTCGGACGGCCGACTCGTGACAGCTGCGTCGGGCCGCTCCTGGCCGACACCTGCCCTTCGGGAAGATGTCACTGCCGGGCGCGGCAAGACCCGGCGTGAGCGTGATGAGGGCGCCATCATCTCGCTCGTCCGGCCGGGTGGCGACCTGCGCGTGCCATCAGGCACAATCGTCCGATGAGCATTGAGGGTGAGATCGACGGCGAGGAAGTACATTTCGAGGGCTACTTCCGTGACCCCGCGCTGGCTGTCGAGTCGCCTTTAGCCTGGGCCTTGGGCCAGCGCCAGGACCTGCTGGGCGCGTTGCGCGGCCTGTTCGCGGGCCCGGCGCCGGTGGTTCAGCTGCGACTTTGGTGCTTTCTGGAACTGGCCAGCGCCCCGCAGGGGCGCATCGACCACGAGTGGTTGCGCCAGGCCTTTCACGCCCTCAAGCCCCAGGCCCTGGATAGCGTGCTCAAGCGACTGCGCGAGGCTGGTCTGCTGAGTTGGGACGCGAGCGCGCAGGACTACCGCTTGTCGCCCCTGGCGGGTCAATTGCACGGGCTGCTGGCGCCGCTGACCGCCTCGAGCGGTGAGAATGACGACCTCG
>JAJZRT010000423.1 GCA_021802595.1 Pseudomonadota bacterium | reverse complement strand
AATGAGTCTAAGTGTGCCGGATTCGGCACCAAGGAGTAAACGTGAACAATTTGTCCAAGAACATCGCCATCTGGCTGATCATCGCTGTCATCCTGATGACGGTGTTCAACCAGTTCGGCGCCCAGCGCACTGCGCAGTCGCAGATGCCGTACTCGCAATTCATCGAGGAGGTGCGCCAGCAGCAGATCTCCAAGGTGGTGATCGAGGGCAACGTGCTGAAGGGCGAGCGCAGCGATGGCCAGCGCTTCACCAGCTACGCGCCGAGCGACCCCTGGATGGTGTCCGACCTGCTGAAGAACGGCGTCTCGGTCGAGGCCAAGCCTGAAGAACAGCCCTCTTTCCTGATGAGCCTGTTCATTTCCTGGTTCCCCATGCTGCTGCTGATCGGCGTGTGGATCTTCTTCATGCGCCAGATGCAGGGTGGCGGCCGTGGCGGCGCCTTCTCGTTCGGCAAGAGCCGGGCCCGGCTGCTCGACGAAAACGCCAACCCGGTGACCTTTGCCGACGTCGCGGGCTGCGACGAAGCCAAGGAAGACGTCGCCGAACTGGTGGACTTCCTGAAAGACCCGACCAAGTTCCAGAAACTGGGCGGTCGCATCCCGCGTGGCGTCCTGATGGTGGGGCCGCCCGGAACGGGCAAGACACTGCTGGCCCGCTCGATCGCGGGCGAGGCCAAGGTGCCGTTCTTCAGCATCTCGGGTTCCGATTTCGTCGAAATGTTCGTCGGCGTCGGCGCCGCGCGCGTGCGCGACATGTTCGAGCAGGCGAAGAAGAACTCGCCCTGCATCATTTTCATCGACGAAATCGATGCGGTCGGCCGTCAGCGTGGCGCCGGCCTTGGCGGCGGCAACGACGAACGCGAGCAGACGCTCAACCAATTGCTGGTGGAAATGGACGGCTTCGAGGCGACCACCGGCGTCATCGTGATCGCGGCGACCAACCGTCCCGACGTACTTGACCCCGCGCTGTTGCGCCCGGGCCGTTTCGACCGCCAGGTGGTGGTGGGGCTGCCCGACATTCGCGGCCGCGAGCAGATCCTGCTGGTGCACATGCGCAAGGTGCCGGTGGCACCCGATGTCCGTGCCGATATCCTGGCGCGCGGCACGCCAGGCATGTCCGGTGCCGACCTTGCCAACCTGGTCAACGAGGCCGCCCTGTTTGCCGCACGCGGCAACAAGCGGCTGGTCGACATGGAGGATTTCGAGCAGGCCAAGGACAAGATATTCATGGGCGCCGAGCGCAAGTCCATGGTGATCACGCCCGAGGACAAGAAGAAGACCGCCTACCACGAGTCCGGCCATGCCGTGATCGGCATGACGCTGCCCGGCTGCGACCCGGTGCACAAGGTGACGGTCATCCCGCGTGGCCGCGCACTGGGCGTGACCATGTCGCTGCCGGAGATGGACCGTTTCAGCCTGTACCAGGACCAGATGCTGGCGCAGATCAGCATGCTGTTTGGCGGGCGGGTGGCGGAGGAAATCTTCGTCGGCAGCATCTCGACCGGTGCCTCCAACGACTTCGAGCGCGCGACCAGCATTGCGCGCGACATGGTGACGCGCTACGGCATGTCGAAGGAACTGGGGCCGATGGTATACGGCGAGAACGAAGGCGAAGTCTTCCTGGGACGCTCGGTGACCACGCACAAGAACATGAGCGAGGCCACCATGCAGAAAGTCGACGCGGAAATCCGCCGCATCCTCGATGAACAATATGCGCTGGCCAAGAAAATCCTTACCGACAATCGCGACAAGGTCGAGGCGATGACCGCAGCGCTGCTCGAGTTCGAGACTATCGATGCCGAGCAGATCGGCGACATCATGGCGGGCCGTCCGGTGCGCCCGCCCAAGCCATCCGCCACCCCGCAGCCACCTGCCAGCGGCGGCGACAAGCCCAGCGCGCCGGCGCCGACCGCGCAGCCCGCGCAGGAAACCTGAGCGGCGATTTCTCACGACGCATTACAATGGAGGGGCTGTAGCCCCTCTATCTTTATGTCTGTTCTCCACGCCGGCTCGTACCGCCTCTCCCTGGCTAGGCCCCTGATCATGGGCGTCGTCAATGTCACGCCGGACTCGTTTTCGGACGGCGGCCGGCTGTGCGACGCACAGGCCGCGATAGCCCATGCGCTCAAGCTACGGGAAGAGGGCGCCGATATCCTTGACGTCGGAGGGGAATCCACCCGGCCGGGCGCAGTGCCGGTGCCGATCGAGGAGGAAATCCGCCGCGTGTCGCCGGTGATCGAGGCGCTTGCCGGTCGTGGATGCGTGGTCTCGGTCGATACGAAAAAGCCCGGGGTGATGCGTGCGGCGCTTGCTGCGGGTGCAGTCATGGTGAACGACGTTGCTGCCCTGCAGGCGGCCGGTGCGCTGGAGATCGTTGCAGCGTCCGATGCGGCGGTATGCCTGATGCACATGCAGGGCGACCCGCAATCCATGCAACAGGCGCCGTGTTATGCGGATGTGGTTGGCGAGGTGAAGCACTTCCTGCGGAACCGGGTGGCGGCGTGCGAGGCGGCCGGCATCGGTCGCGAGCGGCTGGTGATCGATCCGGGCTTCGGCTTTGGCAAGACGCTGCAGCACAACCTGGCGCTGCTGAAGCATCTGGGCCAGTTGCTTGAACTGGAGGTGCCGGTACTGGCCGGATTGTCGCGCAAGTCCATGCTCGGGGTGTTGACCGGACGAGGGGTCGATCAACGCGAATTCGCCGGCGTGGCCGCGCATCTTGCCGCGATTGCGCGCGGAGCGCAGCTGGTCCGGGTACACAATGTTGCGGCCATGCGCGATGCGCTGGCCGTCTGGTATGCAGTGGAGGAACAGCAGGATGGGACGTAAATATTTCGGTACCGATGGCGTGCGGGGCAGGGTGGGCGAATCGCCCATCACGCCCGAGTTCGTGATGCGTCTGGGTTATGCCGCCGGGCAGGTGCTGGTGTCCGATCGCGGCAGCCTGCCGCCGAACGAGCACCCGACCGTGCTGATCGGCAAGGACACCCGGATTTCAGGCTACATGCTGGAAGCGGCACTGGAAGCCGGTTTTACCGCCGCAGGGGTGAACGTGCTGATGACCGGGCCGATGCCGACGCCGGCCGTGGCCTATCTGACGCGCGCACTGCGCCTGCAGGCCGGGGTGGTGATCTCGGCCTCGCATAATCCGTTCGAGGACAACGGCATCAAGTTCTTTTCCGCCAGTGGCCAGAAACTGCCGGACAGCGTGGAGGAGGCGATCGAGGCACGGCTGGATCAGCCGATCGTGACGGTCGAGGCGCGCCAGCTGGGACGCGCCCGCCGCATCGAGGATGCCGCCGCGCGTTACATCGAGTTTTGCAAGAGCACCTTCCCCAACAACCTCGACTTGCGCGGGATGCGCATCGTGGTCGACTGCGCGCACGGGGCGACCTATCATGTCGCGCCCCACGTGCTGCACGAGCTGGGGGCGGAGGTGATCGCCATCGGCAACGAACCAAATGGCTTCAATATCAACGACGAATGTGGCGCGACCCATAGCCGGGCGCTGTCCGAATCGGTGCGTGCGCATCACGCGGATATCGGCATCGCACTCGATGGCGACGGCGACCGTCTGATGATGGCGGATGCCCAGGGGCGGATTTACGACGGCGACCAGCTGGTCTACGTCATCGCACGCCATCGCATCCAGACCGGTTACATGAAGGGCGGCGTGGTGGGTACGCTGATGACCAATCTCGGCACCGAACACGCGCTGGCGCGGATCAAGATCCCGTTCGAGCGTGCCAAGGTCGGCGACCGCTACGTGCTCGAACGGCTGCACGCCAATGGCTGGACGCTGGGCGGCGAAACTTCGGGACATATCCTGTGCCTGGACAAACACACCACGGGTGACGGAATTGTTTCAGCCCTGCAGGTATTGCGTGCGCTGCGCGAGACGGGCGAGACGCTGGACGCCTTCACGGCCGACCTGCAGATCTATCCTCAGGTGATGATCAATGTGCCGGTGGCAAAAGGTTTCAAACTGGATGCGGCACCGGCGGTCCAGGCCTCGGTCACCCAGGCGGAGGCGATCCTGAATGGCAGCGGCCGGGTCGTCCTGCGCGCTTCCGGTACCGAGCCGCTGATCCGCGTGATGGTGGAAGGGCGCGACGCCGATCTGGTGCGTCACACGGCTGAAACAATTGCCGTTGCCGTAAGGACCGCTGCCATGGGCGGGTGATTTCCTGTCCTGAAATATATCTGTAATATTCGCCCGTTAGTATGGCCGGGTCGCCAAAGCGGCATCGTCAAAACTACCGGAGATATACATGCTTACTATCAATAAACTGGCCAAGGGCACCCTTGTTGCCGCCATGGGTCTGGCTTTCTCGGTGAGCGCGCTGGCCGCAGACATTACCGGCGCAGGCTCGACCTTCGCTTATGCGATCTACACCAAGTGGGCCGAAGGCTATCAGGCCAAGACCGGCAACAAGGTCAACTACCAGGGCATCGGTTCGTCGGGCGGCGTCAAGCAGATCAAGGCCAAGACGGTCGACTTCGCTGGCAGCGATGCGCCGCTGAAG
>JAJZRT010000422.1 GCA_021802595.1 Pseudomonadota bacterium | reverse complement strand
ATTTGCCCCCAGCTTAACCAAGACCCTATATATCAAGGTATGCACGCTGTTTGAATAGGATTTCCAAGCAGATTAGCTCTAGGCAGAAATTCGGGACTTTGGAAAATTAGAGTTTTTCAACAGAATACAGCAGACAGCGGCCACTGAAACTCCTATAAATGAAGCTCCTTTCACAATTCGAAGGAGTTCATCATGGATGTCAATTCAAATACCAAACATGCACAAGCTCCCTGGAATAAAGGCAAACTTACCGGCCAGAAACCACCGCTAAAGCAGAAGGAAATCTGGGCAATCCGTATTCACCTGCAACTGGCCAAGCAAACACGCGAGTTGGCACTATTTAACCTCGCCATCGACAGCAAGTTACGCGGGTGTGGCCTCGTTTCCCTCCGGGTGCAGGATGTCGTACACGGTGCGCAGATTGCGTCACGGGCAGTCATCATGCAACGTTAAGACCCAAAGACCAGTCCAATTCGAAATAACGGAACAGACGCGTGACGCACTTGCCGCATGGATAGCCAAGGCTCAGCTTAAACCAGAGCAGTTTCTGTTTTTGAGTCGCGTACACACCTCGCCACACATCACGACACGGCAATACGCAAGGATTGTCGATCAGTGGGTTGCTTCGATCGGCTTGGACCCATCGGCGTATGGGACTCACACGATGCGCAGGACAAAAGCTACATTAATCTACCGACACAAGAACCTGCGGGCTGTTCAACTGCTGCTCGGGCATACCAAACCGGAGAGCACCGTACGGTATCTTGGCATCGAGGTTGATGATGCCTTGGAGATTGCCGAACAGACCGAGGTATAGACGATTAAGCCAACAAGCGGCTGCCTGGATGGGCTGTCGCTAGCCGGCCAAATCCTTCATGCACCTCGTATCTCCCTTAAACCGCCGCAGATTCCATTTGGAAGCTACCTCAAACGTAAGGCGCTAGAAGTGCCTCTCTGCGGCATACACCCACCGCACAGCTCGTCAGCAGTACTGAGTATAAAAACAGTTGTTGACATACATAATCATAAGTGTAAACCTGTAGCTATGTTAACCGATCTCATTCATACACTACCAGACGAGTGGCGCGATGTTTCAGGCATGTTCGTCGCCTTGGGGGACGAACAGCGTCAACGTATCCTGCTGACGTTCGAGCCCGGAGAGCGGCTCAACGTCACGCAAATCGTTGCAGCCTCCACATTGAGCCGCACGGCAGTGTCGTATCATCTCAAGATACTGCGTCAAGCTGGGGTTCTGCAAAGCAAAAAAATCGGCAAGGAAGTGTATTTCTGGATCGATAAGGAAAACATCGCCGAAACTTTGCAGCGCGTGCTGGATTACGTCAGGAATAACACTTAAAGAGCAACAAAAAGGGGGCCATGTTGAAAACGCTGCTACGCCTGCTTTGCAGAATGCTATTCCGGGTTGAGATTCACGGCAACATCAACCTGCCTGAAACCGGCAAACTGCTAGTCATTGCCAACCACGAGTCGTTTCTGGACGGCCTACTAATAGGTCTGTTCCTGCCGTTTCGGGCGACATTTTTGGTGCATACCACAGTACTCGACAATCCCATTTTCCGTTTCCTGCTTTCCCGCGTGCCGCATCTGGCAGTGGATCCAACCAGCCCGCTGGCGATGAAAAAAGTCATCAAGTTGTTGGAGGCAGGTGAGCCGGTGGTGATCTTCCCGGAAGGACGCATTACCTTGACCGGCAGCCTTATGAAGGTATACGATGGCCCGGGGTTCGTCGCCGCCAAGACCGGTGCTACCATCCTTCCAGTGCGGCTGGACGGCGCAGCGCGCTCCTACTTTAGCCGCTTGTCCGGCAACCATCCGCGCAGTATTTTCCCCAAGATCACCCTCTCTTTCCTACCCACCACGTCCATCCCCATGCCGGACGAGCCCAGCGCTAAACTGCGCCGCCGCATGGCGGGTGAGGCGATGCGCCGAGTGATGCAGGAAATGCTGTTCGCGTCGCAGCCGGTACAAACGATGTTCAGCGCCTTCCTTGACGCCATCAAGATTCATGGACGTGGTACGCGTCTACTGGAAGACATGCAGCAAGTGGAAGAAAGCTACGGCCAGTTGCTGAAAAAAAGCCTGGCGCTGGGGCGGCTGGCCAGCAAAATTAGTGCACCAAGAGAAAATGTTGGTGTGCTGATGCCCAACGTCACCAATACTATCTGCCTGATATTTGGCATGAGCGCCACGCGTCGTGTACCCGCCATGCTTAACTACACGGCAGGCACCGCAGGGATACAGAATGCCTGCATCGCAGCCGGCCTGCGCACCATCCTCACATCGCGCAAGTTCATTGAGGCCGCAAAGCTGGAGAGCACCCTGGCCAATCTGCAAAATGTTCGGGTGGTCTATCTGGAAGACCTGCGCGCGCAGTTCGGTTTATGGGACAAGCTCTGGCTGATGGGCTTTGCACGCTGGATGCCCGCTCTGGCCGTGCAGCATGGCCGTGCGGATGACCCTGCCGTGGTTCTGTTCACCTCGGGCTCAGAAGGCAAACCAAAAGGCGTAGTGCATTCGCACCGCGGAATCTTGGCCAATATCGCGCAGATTAGAGCGGTAGTCGATTTCTCGCCTTCCGACAAATTCATGGTCACGCTGCCACTGTTTCACGCCTTTGGTTTCACCTGTGGCGGCATCATGCCGTTGGTGACGGGCTCAAAAATGTTCCTTTACCCATCCCCTTTACACTATCGCATTATCCCCGAGATTATTTACGACCGTGGCTGTACCGTTCTGTTCGGTACCAGCACATTTCTCGGCAACTATGCCCGGTTCGCTCACCCTTACGACTTCTACAAGCTGCGCTACGTTGTGGCCGGCGCGGAAAAACTCAACGAAGAAGTACGCAAGACCTGGATGGAGAAATTCGGCATCCGCATCCTGGAAGGCTATGGCGCCACCGAATGTGCGCCGGTGCTATCCGTGAATACGCCCATGGCCTGTCTCGCCGGCACCGTCGGGCCGCTGCTGCCCGGCCTGGAATTCAAGCTGGAAACCGTGCCCGGCATCGCTCAGGGAGGCCTGCTGAGTGTGCGTGGCCCCAACGTGATGCAGGGCTATTACCTATTTGATAACCCCGCTGTGCTAAAGCCGCCACTGGATGGCTGGTACAGCACCGGCGACGTGGTCGAGATCGATGCCGATGGTTTCGTGCGCATCCTGGGCCGCGTCAAACGCTTCGCCAAGATTGCCGGTGAAATGGTGTCGCTGGAAGTGGTGGAACAGATCGCCAACCTCGCATCGCCTACCTGTCAGCACGCTGCCACCACGCAAACCGACCCGCAGCGCGGCGAAAACATCCTGCTGTTCACCACCGACGGCACTCTTAGCCGCGAAGCACTACTAACCGCCGCACGGGAAGTTGGCAGCCCTGAACTGGCCGTAGCCCGCAAGATCGTGCCGGTGGCCGAACTGCCGTTGCTGGGTACCGGCAAGACCGATTACGTCACGTTGAAACAGATGGCGGAAGCCGCCAAATGAACCGTCGCCAATTTCTGCGATCCCTGGGTGTATTCGGCCTAGCCGGCGGCGGCGTGGGCGGCTGGAAATACTGGCCGGAACAGGGCTTGACCAATCCCTGCTTGGCCAGCCTGCCAGAGACCGTTGCGCACCACCCACTGATGCAGTCGGTATGGGCGGGACTGGACCCGGCGCAAGTGTGGGATTGCCATGTGCACTTGGTGGGTGGGGGCGACTCCAATAATGGGGCATGGTTCAGCCCGGCCATGGACAGCCTGTGGCATCCCCTGCTGCGATTGCAGAAATTGTTCTACATGAACGCGGGCTGCGTGCATGAGGCGCCGTGCCAACTCGACCAGAGCTATGTTGCCCGTATGCTCAACCTCGTGGAGGGCATGAGGCCAGGCTTCAAGGCGATGCTGTTAGCCTTCGACTGGTTCCATAACGAAAACGGTCAGCCTGACCGCAACCGCTCCATTTTCCACATCCCCGACCGTTACGTGGCAGAGGTGGCGCATAATCATCCTGACGCCTTCGAGTGGGTGGCTTCCATACACCCCTATCGCGCCGACTGCGTGGACGCCTTGCAGGCGGCCATGCGCGATGGCGCGCGTGCCGTCAAATGGCTGCCGTCGGCGATGGGCATAGACCCGCTCTCGCCGCGCTGCGACCGTTTCTACGAAGCACTGGCAGCGGTGGATATGCCCATCATCAGCCATGCCGGACGCGAACTCGCGGTGCAGGGCGGCAACCAGGATTTCGGCAATCCCTTGCGTCTGCGGCGGGCGATGGATCACGGTGTGCGGGTGGTCGTCGCCCACTGCGCCTCGGACGGCGACGACCAGGACATTGACCAAGGCGCGAACGGCCCGCGCGTGAAGAGCTACGAGCTTTTTTCCCGCCTGATGGACGAGCCGCGTTACACCGGCAAGCTCCATGCCGATATATCCGCGCTAACCCAGTTCAACCGGGCGTGGGCGCTCAAGGCCGTGCTGCAACGCGCCGACTGGCATCCGCGCCTGCTCAATGGTTCCGATTATCCAGATCGGAA
>JAJZRT010000421.1 GCA_021802595.1 Pseudomonadota bacterium | reverse complement strand
GTCGCGCACGCCGAAGGCCTGTTTGGTCGCCTCGACGACGAGGTGCACGTAATCGGCGGAGCGGTGCGAATGACGGGCCAGATCGAAATGGTCGAGCTGGCCCAGGATCAGCAGGGAAGCGAGCCCCTGGGTGGGCGGCGGCATGTTGACCACCCGTCCGTTGCGATAGGGCACGCCGATCGGCTTCACCTGGCGACCCTGGAAGGCGGCCAGGTCCTCGGTCGACAGCAGGCTGCCGGCAGCGGCCAGACCTTGTGCGATACGCCGTCCGAGTTCGCCACGGTAGAAGCTGTCTGCGCCGTCCCGCTGCAGCAGGCGCAGCGACTCGGCGAGATGCGGCTGCTGGAACCGGGCCCCGGCCGGAGCCGGCCGGCCATCGGGTGCGTAGAGGCGGGTCAGCGCCGGGAACCCGCCGAGTTCCGTCCATTTCTGCGTAAGGAAATCGCCCTGGCTGGCGCTGCAGGCGAAGCCGCGCTCGGCATGGTCATGGGCAGGGTCGAGCACTTCCTGCCACGACAGATGGCCACCCCACTGTGCCCGGCTGAGCGCATGGGCGGCGCCCCACACCGACACCAGGCCGGCCACCGTGTTGGCGGCATGCGGACCGCGCGCGGGAATCGCATGCAGGCCCTGCCCGGCATAGAACGCCGGGGTGTAGGCCTGGCCGGCGGCGCCGGCGCCGTCGAGCCCGGTCAGCGTGCCCGCCTCGTCGCACAGCAGCCAGAAACCGTCGCCACCCAGGCTGTTCATGTGCGGATAGACCACGCACAGGGTGGAGCCGATTGCGAGCGCGGCTTCGATGGCGTTGCCGCCCGCGTCGAGCACGGCCTGGCCGGCTGCGGTGGCAAGAAAGTGCGGCGCGGTCACCACCCCGCGCGGGGACCGCGCGTAGCGGGCCGTCATGGTGCCGCCACCGGGAACAGGCAGGCCACCTGGCGATCGGCGTCCAGTGCGGTGAGCGCAGGATCGGTCTCGCGGCAGGCGGCCTGCACCTGCGCGCAGCGCCCGGCGAAGCGGCAGCCCCGGGGCAGGTCGACCGGACTCGGTATCTCGCCGCCCAGCGAGGCCTTGAGCGGCATGCCGAAGCGGGGGAAGGCCTGCAGCAACGCGCGCGTGTAGGGATGGCGCGGGGTGTCGAGGATGTCCCGGGTCGGTCCCTGTTCGACGATGCGGCCCAGGTAGAGCACGGCGACCCTTTCGCACAGATAGCTCGCCACACCGAGGTCGTGCGTGATGAAGACGAGCGTGATCCCGGATTCGCGGCACAGGTCGCGCAGGAGGTTGAGCACCTGGGCCTGCACCGACACGTCGAGCCCGGCCACCGATTCGTCGGCCATGATGACCTCGGGCTCGGCGGCCAGCGCACGGGCGATGGCGACGCGCCGGACCTGGCCGCCGGACAGTTCGCCGGGGAAGCGCTGCAGCAGGCCGGCGGGAAGCCCGACGCGCGCGAGCAGCGCCGCGACGCGTCCGGGCATGGCGCTTTCGTCGCACAGCCGGTGCAGGCGGATCGGTTCGGCCAGGATGTCTGCGATGCGCATGCGCGGATTCATCGAGCCGCGGGCATTCTGGTAGATGAACGCCACCTCGCGCGCAAAGCGTTTCCGCGCGTCCGCGTCGAGCTGGGTGATGTCATGCTGCCGGTATAGCACGCGACCGTCGCTGGCAGGCTCGATGCCGAGCATGAGGCGGATGAGCGTGGACTTGCCGGAGCCGCTTTCGCCCACCAGCGCGAGGGTGTCGCCGCGCTGCAGTTCCAGGCGCACGCCATCGAGCGCCTTGAGTTTCCGCTCGGCGCGCCGGAACGCGCCTCGCCCGCGCAGGGCATAGGTGCGTTCGACATCCAGCAGGGAGAAGATCGGTTCTTGCATGGGCGGTACCTAATCGATGAACCAGCAGGCGACCTGGCGGCCGTCGCGCATGTCGGCCACGGGACGCTGCTCGCCGCAGACCGCTTTCGCCTTGGGGCAGCGCGGGGCGAAACGGCATCCGGCGGGCATCGCGTCGAGCGGCGGCACCTGGCCGGGAATGGGGGCGAGCATCCTGGACTCCAGTTCGACGACGCAGGACTTGAGCCCCCGGGTATACGGATGCAGCGGCGCGGCAAGTACGTGCTCGCTGGGGCCTTCCTCGACGATCTGGCCGGCATACATGACCGCGATACGATCGCACACCTGCGCGCCCAGGGCGAGGTCGTGGAGCACGAAGACCGCGCTCGAATTCAGCGCGCGCACCCGCTCCAGGATGAGTTCCATGATCTGTGCCTGGATGGTGACGTCGAGCGCGCTGGTGGGTTCGTCGGCGAGCAGCAGCTCGGGGTTGCAGGCGAGCGCGATGGCGATCATCACGCGCTGCTGCATGCCGCCTGACAGTTCGTGCGGGTAGGCATCGAGCCGCAGGCGGGGTTCGGGAATCCCGACGCTGTGCATCAACTCCGCCGCCCGTTCGCGGCTGTCCCGTTTCGACAGGCCCAGATGCCGCCGCAGCGGTTCGGCGATCTGTGCGCCCACGGTGAAGCAGGGGTTGAGTGCCGCGGTCGCGTCCTGGAAGATCAGGCCGATCTTGCTGCCGCGCAGGCGGCGATACTCCGCTTCACGCAGTTGGGTGAGCTCGGTGCCGCGAAAGCGCAGGCTGCCGCCCAGTTGCACTTCCGGCGCGCGCAGCAGGCCGATGAGGGCCAGGGCAAGAGTGGATTTGCCGGCGCCCGATTCGCCGATCAGGCCGAGGGTTTCGCCGGGATGCAACGTCAGGTTCACGCCATCCAGCACGACGGCCCGGCCGCGCCGCAGACTGAAATCGCGCACATCGAGCAGCGGAGACGGGCTATCCGGCATGCCGGCAGGCTGGGGGGTTAAGGCGACAGCGCAGTCCATCTAGGCGTCCTTTTGGGTGGCGGGGTCGAAGGCGTCGCGCAGGCCGTCGCCCAGCAGATTGAGCGCCACCAGCAGGATCGCCAGGGCCACGCCCGGCACCCCCGAGATCCACGGCGCCATGGTGATGAAGGCGCGGCCTTCGGCGATCATCAGGCCCCAGTCCGGGGTCGGCGGCACCACGCCGATGCCGAGGAAGGACAGGCCCGATTCCAGCAGGATGGCGATGCTGACCCGCATGCCGGCCTGCACCAGGATGGGCGACACCACATTGGGCAGGACGTGACGCCAGATGACGGCCGCGGTGCCCACGCCCATCAGCCGCGCGGCCTCGATGTAGGGCTGGCTCTTCACCTGCAGCACGTCGCCGCGGGTCATCCGCGCGAAGGGACCGACGAAGGACAGGGCCAGCGCATAGACGACGTTTTCGGTGCCGAGGCCGAGCACCGCCATGAAGGCCATCGCCAGGATCAGCTCGGGGAAGGCGAGCAGGCCGTCGACGATGCGCATCAGCACCCACTCGGTGCGCCCGCCCACCAGTCCTGCCGCGAGGCCGATGGCGACGCCCACGATCAGGCCGAGGGCGACGGAGGCGAAGCCGATGATGAGCGCCAGCTGCGCGCCGTAGAGCAGCCGCGAGTAGAGATCCTGGCCGTAGGAATCGGTGCCCAGCCAGTGCGCCGCGCTCGGTCCCTGCAGCGAGGCCATCAGGTCCTGGGCGGTCGGGTCATGGGTGGCCAGCCAGGGGGCACACACGGCCGCGACGACATAGATCGCCAGAATGGCGAGGCCGGCCATGGCGCTGCGCTGCCGCAGCAGCGGCTGCAGAAAGCGCTGCTTCCATTGCGAACCCCGGGCCTGCGAGGCGATATTCATTGCTTCACTCATCGTCAGCGTCTCCGAAGGCGTGGATCGAGGAATTGGTAGGTCTGGTCGACGGCAAGGTTGACCGCCACGAACAGCAGGCCGGTGAGCATGATGCCGGCCTGGACCACGATGTATTCGCGGTTGAGCACCGCGGTCGTGACCATCATCCCGAGACCGGGCAGCGCGAACACCACTTCGGTCATCACCGCGCCGCGCAGCATGCCGCCGAGCTGCAGGCCGATGACGGTGACCAGCGGCATCAGCACGTTGCGCATGCCGTGCACCCAGACCACGCGCCAGCCCGGCTCGCCGCGCGCCTTGGCGGCCAGGATATACGGCTGCCCCAGCACTTCCAGCAGACTGGAGCGCGTGATGCGCGCAATGAGTCCGACATACCAGGCGCCCAGCGTGACGGCCGGCAGGACCAGGTGCCACAGCCCCTGCCAGAAGTCTTCCCAGGGCGCGACGAATCCCAGCACGGGGAACCAGCCCAGGTCCACCCCGAACAGCCAGATCAGGATGATACCCAGATAGAAACTGGGAAAGGCGTTGCCGCCGATGGCCAGCGTGGTGGCCAGCACATCGATCCAGCTGTTGCGGTAGAGCGCGGCCAGCACCCCGGTCGGGATGCCGATCACCAGTGCGATCAGCAGCGACAGCGCGGCCAGCGTCAGGGTCACGGGCAGCGCCTGCAGCACCGCCAGTTCGAAGATGTCCTGGTTGGTGATGTAGGAGGTGCCCCAGTCGCCCCGCACGAAATCGGCCAGCCAGCGCCCATACTGCAGCACGATGGGCTGGT
>JAJZRT010000420.1 GCA_021802595.1 Pseudomonadota bacterium | reverse complement strand
CAAGATTCGGAGCCGGGTGGGGACTTTGGTTTGTTCGGCGCAGTGACCTGGGCTGGTCGCTGTTGCCGCCGTCTTTCCTGAGTTCATCGCCCGCGAACAACCGGGCCAGCGAGGGGCTGGCTGTCAAGGAAGAAGCGCAGGAGTGGTGCGGCCCGCAGCCGCAGGCGAGGACACGGCCCTGCGCGCCTTGACGGACAGGCACCGCAGGCTACGGTCGCGGGATTAGCGATGAAGTAGAGGGAAAGACGGATGACCGGCTTACGGCCAGATGATCGACGGACCAACGCCGCGCGGCGAGCGCCACTGCATGCAGCAGGCACGCCTTGATGGAAGTGACCGAAGCGCGCAGCGCGAAAACAGCAATGTGCGCAGAGGCCGATCAGGCACCGCCTGTTCGGCGGTCTTGCGGGGCGCCAAGCCTGCGCGGCGGGGTGGGCGTCAGCCTACCCCTGGAGGCAAGCGCAGCGCGCAGCTTTTTCGCCAAACCAAGGACGGAGCAAAAAAAAAGGGGGCAAAGCCCCCTCGGGCTACAGCAGCCCGCGTTCGGCAAACGACAGGATGGCGCTGCCAGCGACGATCAGGTGATCCAGCACCCGCACGTCCACCAGCGCCAGTGCCGACTTGAGCGTCTGCGTCAGCATCTCGTCGGCCCGCGATGGCTCGGCTGCACCTGACGGGTGGTTATGCACCAGCAGCAGCGCAGCGCTGTTCCTGGCCAACGCCTCCTTGACCACCTCGCGCGGATACACCGCTGTCTGGCTTACCGTGCCGCGAAACATCTCGACGTAGTCGATGACACGGTTCTGCGCATCCAGATGGATGACGCCGAACACCTCGTGCTCCAGCGTCCCCAGTTTGACCCGCAGGAAGTCTCGCACCACCTGGGGCGAGGTCAGCGCTTCGCAGCCACGCATCTGTTCTGCGAGCATACGCTGCGCAGCCTGCAACACCTCGTCGGCATTGGCCGGACGGTAGTCGCCCGTGACATCGCGAACGAGAAGGGAAGAATCGAGAGAAAGAGAAAGTTGCGACATGATCGTGCTCCAGTCCGTATCAGGCGGAATTGCCTGGAACCGGCGAAACACGACGCAGCGCAGCAGTCAGGGGTCGTAGACGGCCGCATGGACGCAAGCGGCCAACCGCAGGGCAGGGCGCGCAGCCCTTGACGGCGAGAACGGCGTGATACGTTGAAGGGAACAGCAAGGCCGCCCCTCCACACACTCCACTACTTTAATGGCAAGCGGGGCGCGCAGGCCCTCAAGGGCCGGAGGCGTCAGGGATCAAAGCCGTATGGCCGCGACTCGGCACGAGGCGTGGGGCAGCGCCCGCGAGCCCGACGGCGATACGCCGGGACGTCCGCCATCTGGATCAAGGCCATCGTCTGCTTTCGCCACGGCAGGGCCTGCTGACATACGTTTGTGTATTCCCATACAAACATGTTAAAATTTGTCCGATATGGCTGATGCTTTTACCTATGTCTTTCCGGCGATACGTGGGGTGCAAGCGGGACGTGAGTACTACGTTTCGATGTGCCCACTACAGCTATTGCGCCGTTTTTTTATCTTCGACGACGAAGAGCTCGTGCCGGAGCTTCGCGCCCAGCGGACGTTGAACAAAGTACGCGTACCCGAGATCGCGCGCTATATCGTCGAGAATCCCGATAGCTACACTTTCTCGGCCATCACGGTATCCGTCGATGGCGAGGTGAAGTTTGATCCTGTTGATTCGGATGGACCGACCAATTTCCGCATGGGATCGCTAACGGTCTCGATGCACGCCAAGTTCATCGTTAATGATGGGCAACATCGGCGCGCTGCGATCGTGCAGGCACTCGACGCCGCTCCGGAACTGGGTGAAGAGACCATTGCCGTGGTGTTCTTCATTGATCGCGGACTTGAGCGCTGCCAGCAAATGTTTGCGGACCTTAACCGGCACGCCGTGAAGCCATCGGCATCGCTCGGCATCTTGTACGACCATCGCAGCGTGGCGGCCAATCTTGCTCGGCACCTAAGTCTGACCTCAAGCGTTTTCAAGGGCTTGATCGAGACCGAGCGCTCCTCGCTATCGGCGAGGTCGAGAAGTCTTTTTACCTTGAGCGCAGTGCATTTCGCGACCACCGAATTTCTCTCCGAGAAGGAGCTGGAGGATTTTCAGGCGGCGAGTCAAATGTGCCTGGAGTTCTGGGAGCTTGTCGGCGAGCAGATTCCTGAATGGACTTATGTGCGTGAGTCGAAGATGACTTCTGGCGATGTGCGTCGCGACTTCATCCATTCGCACGCCATCGTGCTTCAGGCACTCGGACGGGCAGGGCGCACCCTGTACCAACTACCTGCGCCTGAGCGAGCCAAACGCATCAAACGCCTTCGTACCGTGGACTGGTCGCGTCAGAACGCCAAGACGTGGGAGGGGCGTGCCATGGTTGGTGGCGCCATGGCGAAGTCAGGACAAAACATTACCCTCACGTGCAACGAGATTAAGAGGGTGCTTGGCCTGAAACTCACCCCTGAGGAATGCAGCGCAGAAGCCGCATGGGCAGCATCGCGCACGACAAAGCGTCGAGCAGGAAGGAAAATCACATGAGCATTAGCGCCGATCAGATTATCGAGGAGGTGCAGGCGATCTATCGCTCCGATCCGATGCCATGGATTGTTGGGTACAGCGGGGGCAAGGATTCAACGGCTTGTTTGCAATTGATCTGGTCCGCTATCGCACGACTGCCGGCTGAGCAACGGACCAAACCAATTCATGTTATCAGCACCGATACCCTGGTTGAGAACCCAGTCATCGCGGCCTGGGTGGAAACGTCGCTTCTCCGTATTGGCATTGCGGCTAAGCAACAAGGGCTCGACATCCGTCCCCACCGCCTAACGCCGGCATTGGAGAACCGCTTTTGGGTCAACCTGATTGGCAAGGGCTATCCGGCGCCGCGGCCCAAATTTCGCTGGTGCACCGACCGGCTCAAGATCAGCGCCTCGACCAAGTTTATTCAAGAGCTCTCCGAATCGAATGGCGAAGCGATCCTGGTTCTCGGACAACGCCGGGGCGAGAGCCAAGCGCGCGACAAAGTCATGGATCAGTATAAGGGCAGCACTCGCGCTCGCTTGAGCAAGAACAAGGATCCGCGCTTGTCACGCGTCTGGGTCTATCCACCCATCGAAAGCTGGACCAGTGACAAAGTCTGGGAGTTTTTGATGACAAACCCCAACCCCTGGGGCATTGACAATCAGGAGCTGTTCGGGATTTACCGAGGTGCCACGGCAGATGCCGAGTGCCCAATTGTCGTCGATACCTCGACGCCCAGTTGCGGGGACAGCCGCTTCGGTTGCTACGTGTGCACCATGGTCTCGCAGGACAAGTCCATGCAAGCCATGATCCAGAACGACGAACAGAAACAATGGATGCAACCCATCCTTGATTTTCGCAACAAGCATTTGGCGGTTGAGGACCGTGCCAATCGGGACTTCCGACGTATGAATGGTCGCCTCACCGTGTTCCGAGATGAGCTTGTCCATGGACCCTACACACAGGAGCATCGCGCGAAGCTACTCAAAGAGCTGCTAACTGCCCAGCGACTGGTTCGAAATGCGGATCAGAAGCAGGGTACCCAACTAATCGAGCTGATCTCGATCGACGAGTTGGATGAGATTCGCCGTATCTGGGTGGAGGATAAGGGAGAGATCGAAGACCTGGTACCCAAGATCTACACCGATGTTTTCGAAACTGCATACCCCGGTCGTGAACTTGAGCAAGCGCCGTTGGACCGCACCGATCTGTCGATGCTGGAACAGGTGGCGTCCGAAGTGGACTCAGAACCTGAGGCCGCGCACGAGCTCTATAAGCTGACGCGCAGCCTCTTGGCTGTGCAGTTTCAGTCAATTGAGGCACATAAGCGATCCAAGCATTTGGACCGACTGGAAGGGGTGCTGAGGCACTACGCCTTCCGTAATGAAAACGAAGCTCTTGAGTTCGCGTTATCCAGTCCCTCCAAAGACTCGGATGGGGAAGCATCAGACGCGACGGCATTGATAGCGTAACCCATGGCAAAGATAACAATTACAAACGTCTCCATCGAAAACCTGGGGCCATTCCGCGAACGACAAACCATTGATCTTGGCGTTAGTACAGGCAAGCCCGTCATTCTCGTGAAGGCGCTCAACGGTAGCGGTAAAACAACGTTGCTAACTGCTTTGCAGATCGGCCTATATGGGCAGAAGGCGTTACCAGGGCTGAAGCGATCCGAGTACGAGCAATTGATCCTGGGCTTGCGGCGTCGTGACGCTCAAGGCCATGGCGTTGTGGAAATCGGTGTCGTGGTCGAAGTGAGTGGCGCCCGCCGCCAGTTAAATGTGATACGTGAGTGGTCCTCACGGGCCGAAGGGTTGCAGGAGAACGTTTCTGTGTTCGAGGATGGTAGCCTCGACATTGACTTCTCTCAGACCTGGGATGAGTTTATCGGCTCCATTTTGCCAGCCGAGCTCGTGCAACTGTTTTTGTTTGATGGCGAGAAGATCGAGGCGTTGGCAAATCCAGAACGCCTGCCGG
>JAJZRT010000419.1 GCA_021802595.1 Pseudomonadota bacterium | reverse complement strand
GAGTCGTTATTCCTTGATCAGCAGCGCAAAGTGCGAGCGCCCTGCGCGCCCGCTGCGGTGGATGATAAACCCGTCCGGCGCCATCACCTCGGTTCCCTGCTCGACATAGGCGTGGCCGCCGGGCTTGAGATGGCGCGCCAGATCGGCCAGCACCGCCCCGGCCAGCCCGCTGTCGAACGGCGGATCGACGAAAACCAGGTCGAACGTCTCCCGGTTGCCTGCCAGCCACGCCAGCGCATCGGCACGCAGGATCTCGACCTGGGTCGCACCCAGCGTGGCGCGGTTCTTCTCCAGTGCGCCGATGGCCTTTTGGTCGCGCTCGATCATGACGACCCGCGCCGCGCCGCGCGAGGCTGCCTCGAAACCGAGCGCGCCGCTGCCGGCGAACAGGTCCAGGCAGGTCCAGCCCGGCAGGTCCTGGCCCAGCCAGTTGAACAGCGTCTCGCGCACCCGGTCGGGCGTCGGGCGCAGGCCGGCGCCATCGGGGAAATCGAGCAGGCGGCGGCGGTATTGCCCGCCTATGATGCGCACCCGGTTGGCTGCGCCGTGCGCGCGCCGGGGCGCTGCCTGCTTAGCGAGCACTGCCCACCACCACGGTCACCAGCCTGTCGGGGTCGATGTGACGCGCAAACGCCTGCTTCACGGCCGCCACGTCGACTGCATTGACCTTGTCGACCCAGGTGTCCAGATAATCCAGCGGCAGGTTGTAGAAACCGATCAGCGCCAGGTATTCGAGGATCTTCCTGTTGCTGTCGATGCGCAACGGGAAGCCGCCGGTGAGGTTGGCCTTGGCCTGGGCCAGCTCGGCCTCGGTGGGCCCCTCGGCGATGAACTGCCGCAGCGTGGCCTGGGCCACCTTGAGCGCGTCGTCGGTCTGCTCGCGCTTGGTCTGCAGGCCGAGCTGGAACGGCCCGGCCTCCATCATCGGCAGGAAGTAACTATAGGCACTGTAGGCATAGCCGCGCTTATCGCGCACCTCGTGCATCAACCGCGAATCGAAGCCGCCGCCGCCCAGCACGTAGTTTCCCACGAACAGCGGGAAGAAGTCGGGATCGTTGCGCGCCACGCCCACTGCGCCCACCAGCACATGGCTTTGCGCGGAAGGGAAGGCGATGCGCTGTTCGGTGGCTGCTGCCGGTGCGGGCTTCGGCAGCCCCGGCACGACGGCGGCGTGCGACAGGCCGCCCGCCAGGCGCGCGGCGATGGCCTCGGCCTCGGGACGCGAAATGTCACCCATCAGCGAGATCACGGCATTGGGCGCACTGTAGTGCGTGCGGTAGAACTGCTGCAGCCCCGCACGCGTCAGGCGCTCGATCGCGGCGGGTTCGCCCGCTTCGTCGTGCGCATAGGGGTGCGTGCCATACAGGGCGCGATAGAACGCCTTGTCGGCGACGGTGCCGGGGTCGGCCTCCGCCTCGCGGATGCCCGCGATGAGACGCTGCTTTTCACGTGCGATCACGGCCGGCGGGAAATCGGGCTGTTGCAGCACGCGCGCCAGGATATCGAGCGCGGCGTTCTTCTCGGCCGCGGATGACAAGGTACGCAAGGTCACGCCCGCGCGGTCGCGGTCGAACGTGCCCCCCATCTCCGCCCCCACATCGGCGAGACGATGCGCGATCGCCGTATCGGTGAGGCCACCGGCGCCCTGGTCGAGCAGGATGTGGGTCAGCTGGGCCAAGCCTGCCTGCCCGGCAGGATCGCGTGCGCTGCCCGCAGGAAAATCCACCGAGATATCGAGGATGGGCAGTTCGTGGCTCTCGACGAAAATCACCCGTGCGCCCTGCGGCGTCTGCCAGTGCTGGAGGGTCAGCGCGGCCTGCGCCGACAGGGGCAGGCTCAGCAGCAGGGCGATGAAAAAGGCTTTAATTGTCATGGCGGACTCCCGGCACCGCAGCGCGGTGCGTCTGGGGTTGCAGGGGTTGCGGGTCGAGCACGCCCACGCTCAGCTGGTCGTCCTGCAGCCATTGCTTCGCTGCGGCCTGCACGTCCTGGACGCTCACCGCGCGCAATTTGTCGACCCGGTGCTCGAGCGCCGCGGGCGGCAGCCCTGCGGTCACGTATTCGCCCAATTGCATCGCCTGATAGAACAGCGAATCGCGCTGGTACACGTCGGCCGCAATGACCTGCGCCTTCACCCGGGCGAGTTCCGCTTCGCTGATGCCCTCGCGCTGCAGCCGCTCGATCTGCTCGAGTATGGCCTTCTCGAGATCGCCCACCGACTTGCCCGCCGCGGGCGTCGCATCGATCATGAACATGCCCGGGCCGCGCGACACGGCATCGTAGCCCGCGCTCGTGCTCACGGCGATCTGCTGCGTCTTGACCAGCGCCTGCTGCAGTCGGGCCGAGTCATTGCCGGACAGCACACCCGCAAGGATCTGCAACGCATAGGGCGCGGTATCGTTCTGCCAGTCCCGCAGCACCGGCGCATGCCAGGCCATCAGCAGATAGGGCAGCTTCGCGGGCACCTTGACCACGATGCGCTTCTCGCCGATCTGCGCGGGCTCGTCCTGCGGCTTGCGATCCGGCAGCGCACGCGCGGGGATCACGCCGAAATAGCGCTTGGCCATCGCGACGACGTCGTCCGCTTTCACATCGCCGGCCACCACAAGCGTGGCGTTGTTGGGCACATACCAGCGCGCATACCAGTCGCGCGCATCCTGGGCGGTCATGTGTTTCAGATCGTCCATCCAGCCGATCACGGGGCGGCGATAGGGGCTTTCCTGATAGGCCGATGCCATCAGCTGCTCGTAGACCACCGATTGTGGCTGGTCGTCGGTGCGCAGCCGGCGCTCCTCCATCACCACCTGCATCTCCTTGGCGAACAGGTCGTCCTTGATGACGAGATTGGCCATGCGATCCGATTCCAGCTGCATCGCGAGCGCCAGCCGGTCCTTCTGCATCTGCTGGAAGTACGCCGTATAGTCGCGGTTGGTGAAGGCATTCTCGCGCCCGCCGGCGGCGGCGATGCGCTTGGAGAACTCGCCCGGCGGCACCGTCTTCGTGCCCTTGAACATCATGTGCTCGAGCACGTGCGCGACCCCGGTCGTGCCGTTGAATTCGTCCATCGATCCGGCGCGGTACCACACCTGCGACACCATCACCGGTGCGCGATGATCTTCCTGCACGATCACCCGCATGCCATTGTCCAGCGTGACGTCCGTCACCGCCGCCTGCGCACTGCCCACCACCAGCAGCGCCAGCAGCATTCCCCGCATGCCGAGCATGTTTTCACCTCGTATTGAATGAGTCCGAATGATAAGCGGTACGCGAATGATAAGATTAGGCGTCCGTCAAACTGCAGTGCTGACCCCCTTTGTCCGTGTTTAGTTTCTTCAAGTCCAAACCGCCTGCCGCCGAACCGCCCACGCCTGACGCGCAGCCCGCTCCCGCCGCGCCGCCGCCCGAATCGCGTCCCGGCTGGGCGCAGCGGTTGAAGCAGGGCCTCGCCAAGACGCGTGACAAGCTGGGCGGCCAGCTGGCCGGCCTGTTCGGCGTCGGCCGCAAGATCGACGCCGAACTGTTCGAGGAACTCGAGACCATCCTGATCACGGCCGACGTCGGCGTCGACGCCACCCACGCGCTGCTCGACACCCTGCAGAAGAAGGTTCGGCGCGAGAACCTCACCGAGGCCAGCGCCTTGCAGGCCGCGCTGAAGGAAGCCCTGATCGACCTGCTGACGCCGCTGCAGGCGCCGCTCGACGTCACCCCGCACAAGCCCTTCATCCTGATGCTGGCCGGGGTGAACGGTGCCGGCAAGACGACCACCATCGGCAAGCTCGCCAAGCTGTACCAGTCGCAGGGCCTGTCGGTGCTGCTGGCCGCCGGCGACACCTTCCGTGCGGCGGCGCGCGAGCAGTTGCAGGTCTGGGGCGAGCGCAACAACGTGACGGTGGTGAGCCAGGAAAAGGGCGACTCCGCCGCGGTGATCTACGACGCCATCCAGGCTGCGCGCGCGCGCAACATCGATGTGGTGCTGGCCGATACCGCCGGCCGCCTGCCGACCCAACTGCACCTGATGGAGGAGATCCGGAAGGTCAAGCGGGTGATCGAAAAGGCCATTCCCGGCGCGCCGCACGAAGTGCTGCTGGTGCTGGACGCCAACACGGGACAGAACGCCGTCACCCAGGTCAAGGCCTTCGACGACGCCCTCGGCGTGACGGGTCTCGCGCTGACCAAGCTCGATGGCACCGCCAAGGGCGGCGCCATCGCCGCGATCGCCCAGGCGCGGCCGATCCCGGTGCGCTACATCGGCGTAGGCGAGACCGTGGATGACCTGCGTCCCTTCGACGCACGCGAATTCGTCGAAGCCATATTTCCTGTTTAGGAAAGCCACCGCATGATCAGCTTCAACCAGGTCACCAAACGCTATCCCGGCGGGCACGAAGCCCTCTCCGGCGTCAGCCTCGCCATCGAGCAGGGCGAACTGGTTTTCCTCACCGGTCATTCCGGCGCCGGCAAGAGCACGCTGTTGAAGCTCATCGCCGCCATCGAACGCCCGACCAGCGGCGTGGTGTCGGTCAGCGGCCAGAACATCAGCCGGCTGTC
>JAJZRT010000418.1 GCA_021802595.1 Pseudomonadota bacterium | reverse complement strand
TCCGATCCGAAAGGGCTGCTGCGGCCCGAGTCTGCCGCATCGATGCTGGCCACCCCGCGCCGGCAGAAACTGCTGGAGCACATCTGGCAGCGCACCTCGCTCTCACGCAGGCAATTCGCCACCCTGTACCGCGCGCCCCTGGAACGCTACGCCGAGTTGGTCCAGGCCTTCCCGGCCTCCGAGGCGCATCACCATGCCTATCCGGGCGGCATGCTGGACCACGGCCTCGAAATCGTTGCTTATGCGCTCAAGCTGCGCCAGTCCCATCTGCTGCCCATCGGCGCCAGTCCCGAGGACCAGGCCGCACAGTCCGAGGCCTGGACCGCCGCCGTTGCCTATGCCGCGCTGCTCCATGACATCGGCAAGATCGCCGTCGATCTGCACGTCGAGCTTGCCGACGGCAGCACTTGGCACCCGTGGCATGGCCCGTTGCACCAGCCGTACCGCTTCCGCTACCGCGACGACCGCGAATACCGCCTGCACAGTGCCGCGACAAGTTTGCTCTACCGCCAACTGCTCGACCGTGATGCCCTGGACTGGCTCAGTGGCTATCCCGACCTGTGGGCACCGCTACTCTATGTCCTGGCCGGCCAGTACGAGCACGCGGGTGTGCTGGGCGAACTTGTCGTGCAGGCCGACCGCGCCTCGGTGGCCCAGGAACTGGGCGGTGACCCGGCGCGCGCCATGGCCGCACCGAAGCACGCGCTGCAACGCAAACTGCTCGACGGATTGCGTTACCTGCTCAAGGAAGAGTTGAAGCTGAACCAGCCCGAGGCCTCAGACGGCTGGCTCACCGAGGATGCCTTGTGGCTGGTGAGCAAGACGGTCTCGGACAAGCTGCGTGCGCACCTGCTGTCCCAGGGCATCGACGGCATCCCGGCCAACAACACCGCCGTCTTCAATGTGCTGCAGGACCACGGCATATTGCAGCCGTCATACGACGGCAAGGCAGTCTGGCGCGCAACCGTGACCAGCGCCACCGGCTGGTCCCACTCGTTCACCCTGTTGCGCCTCGCACCCGCGCTGATCTGGGAGCCGGGGCAGCGGCCGGTACCATTTACCGGCACAGTGGCGATCGACGCAGCGTCCACGGGTAAGGAGGCCGATGTTTCCGCCACCCGCACGACGGAGGGGCCGCAGTCCAACTCGGACGGCCCGTCGGTTCCGCCATGGGAAAGCGGTGGCCCCCTCTCGGCGCCTCCATTGAAGGCCCAGGTCGTGCCCGACGTCATGGAGGACATGCTGTCGATGGTGGGTATGGGAGGCTCGCCCGAGACCCGGCAGGATGCGGAAGCGCTCCCCAAAGAGACGTCTACCGTGCGCCCCGAAGCACCAAGCTTGGCCGCGCCTTCGCCTTCGCCTTCGCCTTCGCCTTCGCCTTCGTCACCGGCGCCAGTGCCAGTGCCAGTGCCAGTGCCAGTGCCAACATCCTCGGCAGCGCCGCCATCAGGCGAGCACTTCATGGCGTGGCTGAAACAGGGCATCGCTTCCCGCCGGCTCATCATCAACGACGCAAAGGCGCTGGTGCACTCCGTGGACGACACCGCGTACCTGGTCAGTCCCGGCGTGTTCCAGCGTTACGCTCAAGAGCATCCGCAGTTGGCAGCCATTGCTCGCCAGGAAAAACTGGAGCCGTGGCAGTGGGTACAAAAACGCTTCGAGAAGCTGGCCGTGCACCGTAAGCAGGCCAGCGGCCTGAACATCTGGACTTGCCACGTCACAGGGCCGCGCAAATCGCGGCAGTTGCACGGCTACCTGCTAACGCAGCCCGGTGCGTTGTTCGAGCGAGTGCCGCCCAACAACCCCTACTTATGCCTCGCCAACGAGGAGGCCGGGCGTGAGGCCTCGTTGGCTGCGAAATGAGGATATCCAGTGGCGAGGTCCGGCTGCCCGCTTTTCGGTGCACAGGTCAGAGCGTAACCACTTGGGAAATGCCTTGCTGCGCCGCTCGGTATCGTCCGGGGGTCATACCTGTCCAGTGGCGGAACGCGCGATGGAAGACGGCGGGGGCACTGAAGCCCAAAGCATCGGATATCTCCTCCAGTGAGCCGTCGTTGCGCACAAGGTGGAGAATGGCCAGATCCCTGCGCAACTCATCCTTGATGCCCTGGAACGACAGCCCTTCCTGCTGCAGCTTGCGTATCAGTGTCCGCGAGGACATGTGCAGCCGGCTGGAAACATCATCCAGCGTCCGTCCGAGATCCATATGCAGCAACTCGCGCACCTTCAGCCGCAGGGCGTGCTCGTGGTAGGAGGTGAAAATCCAGTCGCGCGGCGCCTGCTCCAGGAAGCTGCGCGCGTCGGACGCGCTGCGTTCCGGCCGGACCTTTGCGAGTTCGGCGTGAAAGGTGATCTGAGAGAGGGGTCCGCAGAAATCGATCGGGGCCGGAAACAGGATCGAATAGTCGGCTGCAAATGATGGGCGTGGAAAAGCGAAGGCCACACTGCGCACCGGGACCTCTCGGCCGGCGAGCCATGACACGATGCCGTGCGTCAGCTTCAGCATCAGTGCGTGCCCGAATCGGTTCCCCCCCGCTTTGGAAGACCGCGGGACAAGGTCCAAGCGCAAGGAGGCGTCTGCCTTCGTGAGACTCAGCCTGTAGTCGTCCAGCAGCAGGTTCCAGACCTGCGTGAAGCGATACAGCGCTACCTCGATGCTTGGCGCGTCCATGACCGCTCGGACGATGTACTTCAAAGCGCCGGTCCGTATGGGCCGGCTCCACAGCCCCATCATTTCATCGCCGGTGGCGGCGGCGCTTCGCCGGTACAGCCCGACCAGTTGATCGTGCGTGAGACGCGAGCCGGGGTGGTTGATAAATGCCTTCACGATGCCGGCCTGCTGCAGGCAGCGATCCAGGGCCTGGTCCGAGCACAGCGAGCGCAGGCTGCGCAGCAGATCCTCCACCAGGTCGCATGAGACCGTGGCCGCCGCGACAGCCTTTGGGCTCGCAGGAAGCCCTCTTGGCGGCCGGACGAGATTGTCAGTTTTTGCAAACTTCACGACGCTATTGGCAATTGAGCCCAGCATCCCTGGTGGGTAATCTACGGGCATGGAAAAGATAAACGCCCCTTAATAGTATCGACTGTGAGGCTTGACCGCGATTCCAGGGGTCTATCCGCCATTTCGCGCCCAGGCCAAGCTCAATGCCCATAAATGGCGACATTGGCATGGAGCCTCGGCCTTGAACGGCATGGCCCGCTTCGGCGCGGGCCATGCCGTCACAGCGGCGGCCGATGCCCGCCGGACCGAGCAGGTCGACCTGCCCGCCACAGCCCACCATGTTCATGACCCAGTGCCAGGAAAACTTCATGTCCGACCCCATTCTGCTGACCTCCGAACAAGACAACATCGGCATCGTCACGCTCAACATGGCGCACAAGCGCAACGCGCTCAACGAGGATGCCATCGCCGCTATCGACGCCTATTTCTCGGCGGTGCCCAGCCACATCCGGGCCATCCTCTTGACGGCCAAGGGCGATCACTTCTGTGCCGGCCTGGACCTCAAGGAGCACCACGACAAGGCGCGCAGCGGCGTCGAGTTCATGCGCGTCTGCCAGGGCTGGCACCGCGCGTTCGACAAGATCCAGCATGGCGGCATTCCCGTGGTCGCCTGCCTGCAGGGCGCGGTCGTAGGCGGTGGTCTGGAGCTGGCCAGCGCAGCGCACGTGCGCGTTGCCGACAGCCGCACCTTCTTTGCGCTGCCCGAGGGCACGCGGGGCATCTTCACGGGCGGCGGCGCGACGGTGCGCACTGCGCGGATCATCTCCGCGCCGCGCATGGTGGAGATGATGCTCACCGGACGGGTCCTCGATGCGCAGGAAGGCCGCGAACTGGGGTTGGCCCACTACGTCTGCGACACCGCGAAAGGCGACACGCCCGCACCGGAGTTGGCCCTGACTCTGGCAAAGAAGATCGCGGGCAATGCGCCGCTTTCCAACTACGCCATCGTCAGCGCCATCAGCCGCATCGCCGACATGTCGGCCACGGACGGGCTCTTCACCGAGGGGCTAGTGATGGCCATGATCCAGCAAGGTGACGATGTGCAGGAGCGCCTGGGCGAGTTCGTGAACAAGAAGGCGCACAAGGTACAACTGAATGCTTGATCTCCAAGACGCGCGCCACAGGCCTCAGCCAGCGACGCTAGATCGTGTCATGGTTGGGCTCAGGTGACTTGCAAGGACCCCCTGGCGCCCATCAGCAACTCCACCACATCGGCTGCATTGATGACGCTAAAGCGCGGGTCCATCTGCGCGGCGGTCATGCCGTTGTGGATCATGCAAGAGCCGCAAATGGCAATGCGACCTCCCTTTTCCAAGAACTTCTCCAGCAGATCGGCAACGGGTTCGAAAGGCTTGCCGATGTCCAACCCAATGGCCGCGCCGGGTTTTCCCAGCTCCACGGCTTCCACCATCAGGACGATGGTCGCCGTATGTCCCTTGAGCAGCGCGTTGAGTGCCATGGTAAAGGTCACGGTCACCTTGTTGGGATTGCTTCTTCCATCAAAAACTGTCGCAACGAAGTCGGTGGTCTGCATGGTTAGGCCTTGG
>JAJZRT010000417.1 GCA_021802595.1 Pseudomonadota bacterium | reverse complement strand
GTCGTAAACAAACAGTCCGCCGAGCCCCAGACAGAGAAACTTGATCGCCCAGCGATCCTCGGGACGGGTGCTGCGGTATACCTGCTCGGTGAGCACCAGGCCCATGACGGTAAGCATGACCAGCCCCAGATTGCCGGCCCACCGGGCGAGCACCGGCTGGCCCGGCGCGATGAAGGGATACACGCTGGCGAGGAGCAGGGCAACGACGAGTGTGATGCTCAGGGTGCGGATGAGGCGCAGCGGGGCAGGCAGGGTGGCACCGGGGGGCAGGCGCAGATGGAGGATGTAAAGCAGCAGCGTCAGCCACGCGCCGTTGCGCGCCACTTCGACAGCCATGTCGATGCGGACCGGCACCAGCCCTGCGGCGGCGAGTGCCGAGAAGGCGCCCCATGCGGCGCTCAATCCCGTTGCCAGAACGAGCAGGCGGCCCTGCGAGCGGCGCCGCCAGCTGGCGACGATCAGGCCCGACAGGCCGAGATAGGCGAGCGCTGCCAATCCATAACCGACAGCGGCCAGGAGGAGCAGGGAGGCGGGCATGGTCGGCTGCGGGCGCGTACGCGATCAGCGCACGCCCTTTCCCCACAACACGACTTGCACTGTCTGGAACAGGATCATCAGATCGAGAAACAGGCTATGGTTTTTGACGTAGTAGAGATCGTATTGCAGCTTGTGCATGGCGTCCTCGTCACTTGCGCCATAAGGGTAGCGAACCTGGGCCCAGCCCGTGATGCCCGGCTTGACGGTGTGGCGTACCCCGTAATAGGGGATTTTCTGGGTCAGGTCCTGGACGAAATAGGGGCGCTCGGGACGCGGGCCGACGAAGCTCATGTCGCCGAAGAATACGTTGAAAATCTGCGGCAGTTCGTCGATGCGGGTGCGCCGGATGAAGCGCCCGGTGAGCGTCACGCGGTTGTCGTTCTGTCCGGCCCAGCGCGGCTTGCCGTCTTTTTCGGCGTCGACGCACATGCTGCGGAACTTGAGGATGGTGAAATTGCGACATCCCTGGCCGACGCGCTCCTGGCGGTAGAGCACGGGACCGGGGCTTTCCAGCTTGATGATGAGCGCGGTGAGCGCCATGACCGGCAGGCAGACGACCAGCATGGTCGCGCTCACCAGCAGGTCGAACAGGCGTTTGGCGGTGTCGCGCAGCATGCCCTGGTGGAAGCCCTCGGACAGGATCATCCAGCTGGCATTCATCGAGTCGAGCTGCAGATGGCCGTTTTCGCGCTCGAAGAAGCTGGACAGTTCGAGGATGCGAATGCCGTACAGCTTGCACTTGAGCAGGTCCTGCACGGGCATGCCGCCGCCGCGCCGATCGCGCACGGCGAGAATGATTTCGCTGACCTGCAGGCGCAGGGCCAGTTCGGGCAGCGGTTCCTGGGTGTCGAGAATACGGGCATGATCGATGAAATGATGACTGCCGCCCATCGGCAGATAGCCGATGACCTGGACATTGCTGGCGCGGGAACGCTTGTTCAGCAAGGCTTCGACGTGGGCGGCGCGGCTGCCGGTGCCGATCACCAGGGCGCGCGTCTTGAGCGCGCCGACCCGTGCCCAGCGGATGAACAGGGCGCGGCTGAGCAGTATGCCCAGCAGGGCCAGGCCAAAAGACAGCAGGAAGGCGCCCCGCCCGACCAGCAGGACGGGGAAAAAATAGAACAGCAGGCTCATCGTCACCAAGCCCAACCCGAAACTCAGGCCCAGTCGCTGCAACAGGGCGCGGATGCCCCCCTGCCACTCGAGGTCATACAGGCCGCTCGCGGTCATCAGGCCCAGCATGACGAGGGCGAAGGTCAGGGCCTTGGGCAGCAGGGGATCGAGCTCTTTCGGAATCGTGCTGCCGTCGAGGAAGCGGGCACTCACACCGGCGTAGATCGATCCGCCGAGGATCAGCGTTTCGATCAATACCAGCAACAGTAAATTCAGGGGCACGTAGTGCCGGAAGAATCGGATCACAGCGATTTAGTCATATGAATCATGCGTGTGAGCGAGCATCTTCCATGCCAGAGCGGGCAGCAATGAGAATGATCAAACGAGCGTCCTGACCTGGGGCAAGCGCAGCCGCCGCGGGCTGCCATCGGCCTGCAGGCGTTTCATGTTGCGCAGTTCGGACGTGGGGTAGACCACCAGGTCGACCCGTGCGCGCGGGTCGTCGATCATGAAGCGGGGATAGGCCCGCCCCGTGGCATCCGGAGCCCGGTGTTCGCCCGCCTGGTAGGTCGACGGCAGGCGCATCAACAGGAATTCGACTTCCTTCTGGTGATCGGTGAAAAGCTGCAGGTTGATGTCGGCATGCGGACCGGCCGTGCCGTTCAGCACGGACCCGGTGAGGTGGGGATCGAAATCCGCAAGCTGCTCCATGTAGTCGATGGCGGTTTGTCGCAACAACGCCAGGTGCGCGCGGGTTTCGTCGGCCTGGTAGATCGCCTGGTAGCTGCGCAGCGCCTCCTCGACCTGCTGGTTGTCGGGCAGGTTGCCGCTGTCGGGGGCGCCGAGCTGGCGTGCTGCCTTGCGCTTGGCGCTGCCGTAATCGAGACTGCCGTCTTCGGCCAGCATGCGCGCCGCCGCATGGGCAATGCGGCGACGCATGTCCTGATGTTTCATGGCAGCGTTCCAGGCGTGGGGGCCGTGGGTTCGGTCGACGTGTCGGTACCGGCTTTCCATCCTGCGCCCGGCGCGTCGGGGGGCGGGAATTCCTGATAGAAATGTTCAACCATGCCGGTGGGATTGGTACCCAGGATATTCCCCAGGAACTCCCCGATCAGCGTGTCAGGCAGACGGGTTCCGGTGTTCGGGTCGATGTTCGCGCTGATGATGCCGCTGGGCATGGTCCAGCCTTTTTGCGGCATACCCTTGAGTGCCGAGCCCATGAAGCCCATCCAGATCGGCAGGGCGGACTGCGCGCCGGTTTCGTTGCGGCCGAGCGAGCGCGGCTGGTCGTATCCCATCCAGGCGATGGCCACCAGATCGGGCGTATAGCCGGCGAACCAGATGTCGCGTGCATCGTTGGTCGTGCCGGTCTTGCCGGCGATATCGCTGCGCCCCAGCTGGGCGGCGCGGGCGCCGGTGCCATAACGCACCACGTCCTGCATCATGCTGGTCATCAGCCAGGCGTTGCGCGGATCAATCACGCGCGGCGCGCCTCCCCCCACGGTCTGCGGTCGGGCTTCCATCAGGAGCCGTCCGTCCTTGTCGTAGACCTTGTCGATCAGGTAGGGCTTGACGCTGAAGCCGCCGTTGGCGAAGACGCCGTAGGCGGCAGCCAGCTGAAGCGGGGTGACGCTGCCCGCGCCGAGCGCCATGGTGAGGTAGGGCGGGTGACGGGCGGGATCGAAACCGAAACGACGGATATAGTCACGCGCATAGTTCGGGCCGATCCCCTGCAGGATGCGTACTGACACCAGGTTGAGCGATTTGGTCAGGGCGGTGCGCATGCGTACCGGCCCGCTGGTTTCGCCGTCATAGTTCTGGGGTTGCCAGGCGGTGCCGCCTGCCTCTTCCGCGCTCAGGGTCAGCGGCATGTTGTCGATCATGGTGGCCGGGGTGTAGCCCTTTTCCAGCGCGGCCGAATAAATGAAGGGCTTGAAGCTCGATCCCGGCTGCCGCCAGGCCTGCGTCACGCGGTTGAACTTGTTGCGGTGAAAATCGAAGCCGCCGACCAGCGCGGTGATGGCGCCATCATTCGGGTTCAGGGCAACCAGTGCGGCCTCCACCTCGGGCAGCTGTGCCAGTCGCCATTGCTGCGGCTTGCCTGCCGCCTGCACGCGCACCACGGCGCCGGGGGGCAGTTGCCGACCTTTCTTCGCGGCGGCCCAGTTGGCCACCCACTTCAGCGAGGCACCCGAAATATCGACTACCGAGTCATCCTCAAGCTGGGCGCGGATCAGCTTGGGGGTGGCGCTTATCACCACGGCAGGCTGCATGTCGTTGACCGGGGCGAGGTCCTCCAGCGCGGCGGCGATGGCCGCTTCGCGTTCGGCTTTGTCGGCCGGGAGACTGATCTCCTTTTCCGGACCGCGATAGCCGTGGCGCTGGTCATAGTCGGCGATGCCTTGCCATACCGCCAGGTCGGCAGCGGCCTGCTGGGCGCGCCGAAGCGTGGTGATGGCCTTGTAGCCCGAGCTGTAGATGGATTCGCCGTACTTCTCGAACAGGGTTTGGCGCACCATTTCGGCGGCATAGTCGGCCGAAACGTCGGTCTGCTGGCGTGCTTGGCGTATGACCAGTTTCTGCTTGACCGCAGCTTCCCAGGTCGGCTTGTCGATGAACTTGAGCGCGAGCATGCGTCCCAGCACGTATTCCTGGCGTGCCTTGGCGCGCGGGAAGTTGACCACCGGGTTATAGCGTGACGGCGCCTTCGGCAATCCCGCCAGCATGGCGAATTCGGCGAGCGACAGGTCGCGCATCGGCTTGCCGAAGTAGGTGCGCGCGGCCGCTTCGAAGCCGTAGGTGCGCTGTCCGAGATAGATCTGGTTGAGGTACAGCTCGAGGATCTTGTCCTTCGACAGGCTGTGCTCGATCTTCATCGCCAGCATGGCTTCGGACAGCTT
>JAJZRT010000416.1 GCA_021802595.1 Pseudomonadota bacterium | reverse complement strand
GGACGACTGGGCATGGGTCGACAGTTCACGCAGGAAGCTGCTGGTCGAACTGCTGTCCCATGAGCCGCTGACATCGACCGAAGGACCGGTCAGGAAGCTCTCGATGGCACCGCTGGTTTCACCGTGACCGCGCGCCGAGCCATGGCTGCTGCTGCTGGCGCTCTGGCTGTCGCGAACCGAAATGTCGGTCATGGAGTCATGCACGCTCGACGCGTAGAAACGCTCCTCCGAGGTTTGCTGGTTGCGGTACGACAGCTGGCTGCTGCTGTCGAAGGTAAAGCGGGTGCGGCGATCGGCGGTGAACAGCCGGACCTTCTCGCCGGGAAACAGGGTGGTCGAATAGACCAGGTCGCCCAGCGCAAGGGGCCCTGGGCAGCGCTCGAAGCGGGCATGGATGATCACTTCCACCGTGACCCGGCGGTCGCGATGAATGACCTGGGTGGGATATTTCAGGCGGTAATGAAAGTCCAGCACATCGCAGGATGGGTCGGCGGGAAACTCGGGACAGCAGGGGACTTGCAATGTCGTGTCGGTGGCCATTTAAAACTCCTGTGCTCAATAAGGGTCGGTGTTTCTCCGCCCCCCTATTTCAGACAAAGCGCGGCATGGCCACATCCCCCAATTGGGGGATGTCAGAGCGTCCTGAACGTATCGAGGAGAGCGATGAGCTCAGGCTGGCGGTGGGTGCCCGTTTTGGCGAGGATGGATTTGAGCTGGCTTCTCAGTGTGTCGTAGGAGCGGTTCCATTTCTGCGCGCAGGCCTTGAGGCTGAGGCCCCTGGCAAGCGCATTGCACAGCCGGAACTCGGCGGGTGTGAGTCCGAAGTGTTGTGCCATGCAATCCGGCAGGAAGGTGCGGCTGCGCTGGCCGCGCAGGGTGAGCGTGAGCGTGGCGGTCGTCTTGCCGCTTGCGGCATGAAATGGGGCGCACGGATGCAGCGACATGAGCACCGGAGGTGGGCCGGGCATGAGCAGCGTGAGGGGATGCCGGCAATCGGGTGAACCGGCACGCGCCAGCGCGGCTTCAAAACGCCTCTGCAATGGCAGGGAGGGCAGCAGCAGGCGATGGCCCACGCGGATGCGCGCCTGATCGAGCAGGACGAACGCCAGCGGATTGCCCTGCAGGGGGGTGCCATCCCGGCACAGTTGCAGACAGCCGTATTCGCTGCGTTCCAGCATCGAGAGAGCGCTGGCTTCCCGCTGCCGAGCGCATTCGAGTTCGTAGGCGAGGCCGATCGCACAATTGAGGTGCGGCATCAGCAGCGTGAGTTTGCGGCGTTCGCTGGGCTTGAAGGCCGGTCGCGCCGGACCGCGCAGCAGGGCGATGCCCGAGCGGGGTGCGCGGCGACGCCCCGCGGTCCCGATCGGCAATGAACGCTGGACGAGCCGGTCGGGCGCGGCCACAAGCCCCGGCGGGCTGGCGCGATGCAGGGTGCGCGTCTCCCGCAGGATGACGAAAGGCGGATGTTCCGGGTCGCCAGCCAGGCGGGGTCCGCCTGCCGGTTCGATAAAGTAGTCGCGCCAGTAGCCCGTTCCCTGATCGATGTCGAGCTGGATGACGTCGGCCTGAACGCTCTGTGCGACCAGCGCCAGCACATCCGGCAGCGACCGGATCGAGGGAGGCTGGCCGTGGTGGGTCGCGGCTTCGGCCACAGGGGGTGTCACGCGGCGCCTCACGATGCCGCGCGTCCTGCCCGCATGAAATGATCGCAACAGCACAAGCCCATTTCCTGCTCCTGAGAAGAGTGGAAATTGCTCCGCTTGATTTTTTATGGGGATAGTCTGGGCGCCCAGTGTGACACGCCCAATAGGACAGGATCGTGACCCGAATCGGACACGCACCCGGCCATGATGCCCCTCAGAGACTGTCGCATCCCCGGTTGGTTCCGTATTTCCGCGACGCTGCCGCGCGGGTGCGGGCGGTATAATCGGCCGCCTTGGGTTCTAAGCGGTTGTTGCAATGCAAGAAAAATACCTTCCTTCGGAAATCGAGCGCGCGGCCCAGGCACGCTGGGCGACCAGCCAGACCTACCGCGCCAGCGATGCGTCCGACCGGCCCAAATACTATTGCCTGTCGATGTTCCCCTACCCGTCGGGCAAGCTGCACATGGGCCACGTGCGCAACTACACTATTGGTGACGTGCTGGCGCGCTACCATGCCATGCGCGGCTTCAACGTGATGCAGCCGATGGGCTGGGACGCCTTCGGCCTGCCGGCGGAGAACGCCGCGATCGCCAACAACGTGCCGCCCGCGAAGTGGACCTACGCCAACATCGACCACATGCGGTCGCAGCTGCAGTCGCTCGGCTTCGCCATCGACTGGTCGCGCGAGCTCGCCACCTGCAAGCCGGACTACTACCGCTGGGAGCAGTGGCTGTTCACCCGGCTGTTCGAGAAGGGCGTGATCTACAAGAAGATGGCGACGGTGAACTGGGACCCGGTCGACCAGACCGTGCTCGCCAACGAACAGGTGATCGACGGCCGCGGCTGGCGCTCCGGCGCGCTGGTCGAAAAGCGCGACATCCCGATGTATTTCTTCCGCATCACCCAGTACGCCGACGAGCTGCTGTCCGGCCTCGACAACCTGCCCGGCTGGCCGGAGCGGGTGAAGACCATGCAGGCCAACTGGATCGGCAAGAGCGTCGGCGTGCGGCTGGCCTTCCCGTATGAACTCGACGGCCATCGGGACACGCTGTGGGTGTTCACCACCCGCGCCGACACCCTCATGGGCGTGACCTTCGTCGCCGTCGCCGCCGAGCACCCGCTCGCCACCCGCGCCGCCGAGAACAATCCCGCGCTTGCCGCCTTCATCGCCGAATGCAAGCAGGGCAGCGTCGCCGAAGCCGACATGGCGACGATGGAAAAGAAGGGCATGGACACCGGCTTCAAGGTCACCCATCCGCTGACCGGCGAATCGATTCCGGTTTGGGTCGGCAACTACGTGCTGATGAGCTACGGCGAGGGCGCGGTGATGGCTGTGCCGGCGCACGACGAGCGCGATTTCGGCTTTGCGCAGAAGTACCGACTGCCGATCAAGCAGGTGATCGCGGTTGAGAGTGAAACCTTTTCGCTCGACGGCTGGCAGGAATGGTATGGCGATAAGGCGCGCGGCCGCTGCGTGAATTCCGGCAAGTACGACGGCCTCGACTACATGCAGGCCGTCGACGCCATCGCCGCCGATCTCGCCGCGCTCGATCTCGGCGAAATGAAGACCCAGTTCCGCCTGCGCGACTGGGGCATCTCCCGTCAAAGATACTGGGGCTGCCCGATCCCGATCATCCACTGCGACACCTGCGGCGACGTGCCGGTACCCGCCGAGCAACTGCCGGTGGTGCTGCCGGAAGACGTGGTGCCCGACGGCGCCGGCAACCCGCTCAACAAGCGCGCCGATTTCGTCAATTGCACCTGCCCCTCGTGCGGCAAGCCGGCGCGGCGCGAGACCGACACCATGGACACCTTCGTCGAGTCGTCGTGGTACTACGCGCGCTACGCCTGCCCCGATTACGACGGCGGCATGCTCGACGGCCGCGCCAATCAGTGGCTGCCGGTCGACCAGTACATCGGCGGCATCGAGCACGCCATCCTGCACCTGCTCTATGCGCGCTTCTTCCACAAGCTGATGCGCGACGAGGGCCTGGTTTCCAGCGACGAGCCGTTTTCGAATCTGTTGACGCAGGGCATGGTGATCGCCGACACCTATTACCGCGAGGCGGCGGACGGCAAGAAGACCTGGTTCAATCCGGCCGACGTGGAAACCAAGGACGGCGTTGCGATCCTGAAATCCGACGGCCAGCCGGTGACCGTCGGCGGCACCGAAAAGATGTCGAAGTCGAAGAACAACGGCGTCGATCCGCAGGCACTGATCGACCAGTACGGCGCCGACACCGCGCGCCTGTTCACCATGTTCGCCGCGCCGCCGGAGCAGAGCCTGGAATGGTCGGATGCCGGCGTCGAGGGCGCGCACCGCTTCCTCAGGCGGTTGTGGAAGATGGTTTACGAGCATGTGCAGGGCGGTACGGTCGCTGCATTTTCCGGCGACGAATTGAGCGACGCCGCGAAGGCGCTGCGCCGCCAGCTGCACCAGACGATCCAGAAGGTCGGCGACGACATCGAGCGCCGCAAGCAGTTCAACACCGCGATCGCCGCGGTGATGGAGCTGATGAACGCGCTGGCGAAGCTGGAGGGCGACGATGCGCTCACCCGCAGCGTGCGCCAGGAAACGCTCGAAGCCGCGGTCGCGCTGCTGGCGCCCATCGTTCCCCACATTGCCGAAACGCTGTACGCCGAGCTCCGCCCCGGCACCTCGATGGCATGGCCGGTAGTCGACGAGGCTGCGCTGGTGCAGGACGAGATCGAGCTGATGCTGCAGGTCAACGGCAAGCTGCGCGGGCAGATCCGCGTGGCGGCGGCGGCCGGCAAGTCGGCCATCGAGGCGGCCGCCCTGGCCAGCGAGGCGGCGCAGAAACACCTGGGAGGCCAGCCGCCGAAAAAAGTGGTGGTGGTGCCCGGGCGTTTGGTTAATATCGTGCTATGAATCGACGATTTTTCCTTGCG